>DATHKS010000059.1:0-2199 GCA_035488975.1 Chitinophagaceae bacterium
GTACCAACTGTACACTGATTTTCTCCGCAGGACAGGCTATACTGGCGGCCAAGGCAGGCGCTGCGTATGTCTCGCCCTTCATAGGCCGCATAGACGATAGTAGCTGGGATGGCGTTCAATTGATCGCACAGATAGCGAATATCTTTGCTATACAGGGGTTCAAGACGGAAATACTCGCTGCCTCCATCCGCAATGCGCTTCACATCGTGAAGTGTGCTGAAGCCGGTGCCGATGTGTGCACCTGCCCGCTTGAGTCGATCCTCGGTCTCCTTAAGCATCCCCTTACCGATATCGGTCTGGCGAAATTCCTCGAAGACGCTAAGAAATCAGCTTAAGCTGATCGATCTATACTGAAGCCGCCCCGATCCCGACTATGTCGGGACCGGGACGGCTTTTCCATTTCCTATATCTCCCACTCAATGCTTTTTTCGGCCCGGTCTGTCCTTCATTACGTCTTCCTTGGTAGGTAAGATAGCAGGATCGGGCTTCTTCTTAATCCACATCGTGATCTCTTTCCAGGTAGCAGGGCGGGACTTCAATACGGCCTTAATAGTTATGCTCTCGCCGTTGTAACCCGAGGGAATGATCAGCTCATTGCCCGAGAATTCGCAGGCGGTTGAAGAGAACTGTACCTGCTTTTCTGTCAGGGGCAACCAGGTGCCGTCGGACATCTTCCCATCAACATTGATGTAATTGTGAGTGCCTTTCTTAAGGCTATCCGTGTAGAGGTGGAAGTAAATGCTGTCCACCTGCTGGGCATGCAGTCCGCCGCAAAACATCACAATAAATAAAGAAAGTAAAAGAGGCTTCATCTGATTTTTTATAACGGTATGACGTCAAAACCGATCTAAAGGTACGCCGCCGGCATGGCTTAACATTTTCTTGGGGCGTCGGGACAGCCAGGGGATGGGAGCGTGTGGATCGGCTAAATCGCCAGAGAATTTGGGTAATCCGGCAAGGAGGGTAGCGGGAGGAAAAGATCGAGAACAAATTACGATTTTAGTATACCCAATAAATTTAGCTTTTAAGCGGAAGGAGACTGCTAATTTATTTACCATTCTGATCAGATATCAAAAACATTCCTAATTAATTTATTATCAAATAAATACAATGTTTATCTAATTAATAATTTACAATATAACGGGGAAAAATGCTGGTCAAAACGGAGGATTCCTTAAAAATTTGTCTTTTTCATTTTTGAAGAACATAATCCTTTGAATAATATGGTAAATGTGTCAAATATTGAATAATAAATTAGAATTGAAATATAGATATCTATTGAATAAAATATAAGCATTTCCTCCGTGTGGCATTTAGAATGGCTGGGTCCACCTTTTTTGTACTGGAAGGCCGTCCTCTCTCGAAATTCCAGGGTAGGGTCGGGCGTTGAAACAGGGCAGAGGTCGATCTTGAATTTGGAAGACATGGCTCTGGGAAAGAACCTGCAAAAGAGATTCGCCAGGATCGGGGTGTAAAAACAACGGCCGGCATTTGGAGAATGCCGGCCGTTGTTCGATGAATTGGCGCAGACGGGTTGGCAACCCGAATTCGGGTTGCCAACCCGCCTAACATCTGTCGACCCGGCGATGTCCGGACTCACCCGATCGGCAGAATGGATTCAACAGGACCGCCCTAGAATCGTTCAGTCGCCTGCAAAGTTGTCACGTTATTCAATTGAGATTACTGGCGGTCATTACCTGGTTTCCCATGGAGATCGGGCGAAAGAGAGGAAAGAAAATGATCGATAGTGCCTGCACATTGTTACCGGCAATCGACTTTCTTCAGCAACAGGCTATCGCTGAATTGAAGTGTCCCGGGCCGGAAGATCATCTTCCCCTTCTGCTGCCTGACCATCCCGAATCCTTCCGTATAGTCATCGCCTTTCTTCAGGAAGGCCACCTCTCTCACGGAGGTCTTTCCCTCCGAGAAAAAAGTATAATCGGCCACCAGGGTATCGCCTTTGAATTTCCCTGTGATCGTGCCGGTATTCATATCCTTCTCGAAGAGCCGGTATTGAAGATCGCCACTTACCTTGCCGTCCGCCATCACCAGGTGAAGGGTTACCGTATCCTTGTCCGTCACCTGCGTGTAGCACGAGGAGTTGGCCGCATCCAATGATGTGTCCATTTTTGCAGATGCGGTATCGGTTGCCACTACGCTGACGCTGTCTTTTTCACCGGTGGCAGGTGCCTGGGTATC
>DATHKS010000060.1:0-11807 GCA_035488975.1 Chitinophagaceae bacterium
AGGCACATCGAACTGGACGCCGATCCTGAGTCAGGGAGACCGTTTCAACTATAATGGATCTACTTATAATATCGAGGATGGTAGTTTCGTGAGATTGAGAAATATCCAGTTGGGATATAATTTCAACCGCAACCTGATCAACCGCCTGCACATTAAGGACCTGCGTTTGTTTGCAAACGTTCAGAACCTTAAGACCTGGAAGAATAACGAAGGTTACACTGCAGAATATGGTGGAGATGCAACGGCCTTTGGTTATGACAACGCGGGTGGAGCGATTCCTGTAGTAAGTACTATCGGCTTGAATATTACGTTTTAATTTTAAAAATTTATCGGCATGAAAAAATACAAAAGTTTGTTATGGGGTCTGATGTTGGCGATCCCGACAATTGTTTCAATCACTGGTTGTAAAAAATTCCTTGACAGGAAGCCGTTGCAATCCACTTTGGATGATCTTAACCAGGGCGCATTAGAAGGCCAGGTGTTAGGCATGTACACAATTCTTCGTACATACGCAGGGTTTTCCACCCTACCGTGGCTGGATTTTCATAGTATCCGTGATGATGATGCGCAAAAGGGCAGTGATGCAAGTGACGGTAAGGAAGTAAATGCAGAATTTGAGACCTTTCTGTATTCGAAGGATGACTGGGCTCCAAATACATATTGGAATGACAGGTATGCCATGATCAATGCCGCCAACAGTGCGCTGCATTTAGCGGATTCGCTCCAGGTATCGGATGCTGCGTCCCTTCGCAATATCGGAGAAGCCTGCTTCTTCCGTGCTTATTCCTATTTTGATCTGGTCAAAACATACGGAGACGTTCCGCTTTTTAATTATAAGATAGTTAACCCAACCGATGGGATCAGACCCAAATCACCTGCTTCGGTCCTCTACGCTTTCATCGATTCAAACCTGCAGGTGGCAGCAGCGCGATTGCCCCTGACCGCTGAAGATTATGGACCGGGATATACCGGCAGATTGACAAGAGGAGCAGCAAACGCACTTTGGGCACAAACCTATCTCTTCCGGCAGAATTGGGCCAGGGTCGTTAGCCTTTGCAATGAGATCAAAACCTCAAATGTATATTCTCTATCAGGTAAATTTCCGGATATCTGGAAAGATACAAAGGATGGAGTAGGTAAGAATGGACCGGAATCCATATTTGAGATGCAGGCCAATGTGGGACAAAATGGTCAAAGTAATGGCAAAGTAAACAATGGCGTTGACTGGGGTACCTGCCAGAACGTTCGTCAGAACGGCGCGACCAACGACTGGAACCTCGGTTGGGGATGGAATACACCTACCGATAATCTCGAGGCTGCCTGGGACAACACGGATCCCCGCAAACGTCAAACCATCCTTTATTCCGGACAGTATGATGGCGGCGATGCACAAGGTGGCTACGGCGCCACTCTTCCTATCTACACTAATCCTGATGGAACAGGCGGACTTGCCCAGAAATTCTGGAACAAGAAAGTCTACTCCGATCCTGCGATGCGTATTTACACTGGCTTCAATAAGGCCAACGGCGCCGCACCATGGATCAATCACCGTATCATCCGCTATGCAGAAGTTCTGTTGATGCTCGCAGAAGCCTCAAATGAATTGAACGACGGACCTACTGCTGAAGCAAACCTGGAATTGATCCGTGACCGTGCGAGTGGAAAACTCGGGCCAGCGCGCACCGTTGTTCCTAAGATCGCTTTTGCAAATCAGGCGCAGATGCGTACGGCTATCAAGAATGAGAGAAGATGGGAGTTTGCAATGGAAGGCCTTCGCTTCTATGATCTCGTTCGTTGGGGAGATGCAACATCTGTATTGGGTGGACTGGGCTATACCAACCGGTGCCGGTTCTATCCTATACCGCAAAAGGCAATCGACCTGTCGGGTGGAGTGCTGAAGCAAAATCCTGAATGGTAAATAATAGGGTGGATTGCTCCGCAAAGGGCAATCCACCTTTATAAAAACATAGTATATATAGTTTAATTAAATTTTCACCATGAATATCAAACGCACAATCGCAAAAAACGCCCTGTTGGGTTTAGCTATAGCACTGGCTGCTAGCTGCAACAAGACGGACAAGCCACCTCTGGGTGATTTCCCACAGGATGCCAACCCCCCCGGTGGCCCGCTGAAATTCTATGCCGCTTATGATGGTGGCGATGTAGACAGCATCCGCGCCAATTTCGGAACGGATAACAAGATCACTTATGTGGACGGTATAAGCGGCAAGGCCATGTCTGGAGATGCCGGCAGCTATGTCGTATATGGCTCCGCCAACGATTTTAAATTGCAGAAGAGCTTTACCGTGGCTTTCTGGATGAAGAAAAATGGCCCTAATGCTGCAGGTAAAGGAACCTCCTTCGCTTTCGGTCTATCTACCAACACGGATATCTGGACTCGCCAGGATATGTTCCTCGAGTTTGAAGATGCAGGTAACCCAAGCACAGCCGATTCGGCCGCTGCCAAGTTCTACGTGAACGACCAGTGGTTCGAATTCGTCAATAACACAAACGACAAACTCTACAAGAGATTGCCAAAAGTATTGAACGGCCAATGGCACCACCTGGCGTTTACATTTGACCAGACCAGCGCCACGCTCACAACTTACATTGACGGTGCGGCCTATACTAACTTGCCTGCCAATTTCGGCAAGTTTACCAACAACAGCGGAAAGGTTAACCTTACCAATGCGGCTGGTATCGTAGTAGGCGGACCCGGGCATTTTGCCGTGGGTAAGACTCCGGACGACTGGATGGGTAATTTCGGCGGAGCCATTGACCAGTTCAGGTTATATGGTGTAGCACTGACAGCTGCTGAAGTAAACGAACTGTTCGTCAATAAGAAATAACTATTTAAGTGGTTTGATAAAAAAAGATTGTTCATCCACTTGAACAATCTTTTTTTATTCATACCAGCGTATCCGAACTGTGATAAGCCTGATCACTAAGGGATAATTTATTAACAAACCGGTTGTCATAGCCTTTAGGATTTATCGGTTAGCTTTGAGAGGCAGGCGGGCCTAAGCACCTGGTAATTTCATGAGAGCCATAGCAACATACCGGCGTTCGATCCTTACTATCACCTGTATAATCTTATGCGTGGCTGTATTCACGAAATGTATAAATAACAGTGGCAGCAAGCCCGATAAAAAAAGCGAGGAGCCTAAGCCCCGGACCGGGAGCAATTATGTAGGCTCGGCCAACTGCGCAGGTTGTCACAAGGATATTTACGCCAGTCATCTGGCTACCGCACATCATCTCACTTCTCAGCCTGCAGAGGAGAAGCTTATTAAAGGGAGTTTCGTGCCGGGAAAAAATGTCTTCGCCTATAGTGAATTCGTTGCCGTAGCCATGGAGAAAAGAGATAGCGGCTTTTTCCAGGCTGAATATGTCAATGGCGAACGGAAGAAATCGCGGCGTTTCGATATTGTAGTGGGTTCCGGCACAAAGGGGCAGACCTATCTATCCTGGGTCGGCAGCAAACTCGTTCAACTGCCCATTACCTATTTTACAGCAGCACATCAATGGTCAAACAGCCCCGGGTATCCGGACCGCGCGGTCTTCAACCGCCCCATCACATCGCGTTGCCTCGAATGCCACAGCACATATTTCCAGAAGACCTCGGATGAGAAGACGGAACCGGAAGATTTTAGCCGTAGCGGGATCATCTACGGAGTGGATTGTGAAAAATGCCATGGACCCGCTTCACAGCATGTCGAGTTCGAGCAACAACATCCAGAAGACACGACAGGCCGTTATATCATCAATCCAAGAACACTATCGCGCCAGCAAAACCTCGATCTCTGTGCTGTCTGCCATGGAGGCAGGTTGTCCAAGACGCAGCCTTCATTTTCCTTCAGCCCGGGCGATAAACTCTCTGATTTTTTTTCTTTCGATACTGTGGGAAGGAATGCAGCCGACATCGATGTGCATGGCAATCAGTATGGGCTGCTGGCCGCGAGCAAATGTTTTGTGAGCAGCCAGATGGACTGTTCGTCCTGCCACAACACGCATAAGAATGAAAGAGATAACCTGGCCATCTTCTCCCAGCGTTGCATGAACTGCCATAGCGAGGGACATTCGCCAGAATGTAAGTTAACCAGCCAGGTAGGCCCAATGATAAAACAGAACTGCATCGACTGTCACATGCCGCGTCAGCCTTCACGGGCGATCGCCGTCATGCTGCAGGGCGAGGAAACGCCGACATCCGCCCTGATGCGAACACATCTCATAAAACCCTACCCGGAAGAAACCAAAAAAGTAATAGAGCTGATACATAAGGAAAGCGGAACATCCACCTCTGCCAGGAAGAAATTTTTATGATTCGGCCGGCATGAATAAAAATGTCATCAATGCAACCAAAGAACCATTTCGTTGTCTTCACCTTAAGCTTCTGTTTGTTGCTGGCTTCCTGCCATCAGCAGCCCTCCGATACGATGTTTACAAGTCTGTCACCGTCCCAAACCAATGTCGACTTTACCAATAAACTCGAGAAGAGGGAATTATTCAACATTCTTTATTACCTCTATTACTATAACGGTGGCGGCGTTTCAGTCGGTGACATCAACAATGACGGCCTGCCGGATATCTACTTTACGGCAAACAGTAAAGGACATAATAAACTATACCTGAACAAGGGCGATTTCAAATTCGAAGATATTACAGTAAAGGCCGGCGTGGCGGGTACATCCGACTGGTGTACGGGCTCTACCATGGCGGATGTGAATGGGGATGGATTGCTCGATATCTATGTCTGCGCTGTGAGTAAGACACATGGCCTCACGGGTCACAATGAATTGTTCATCAATAATGGCAACGGAAGTTTCACGGAAAGCGGCGCCAAATACGGGCTGGATTTTTCCGGCTTCTCTACGCAGGCTGCCTTCTTCGACTATGATCATGATGGCGACCTGGACGCATATATCCTCAATCAATCGCATCGCCCGAACAATAATATCGTGGATACGAGTAACAGGAGAAAGTATGATCCCAATACCGGCGACCGCCTTTACCGCAACGACGGGAATAAGGACGGCCATTGGTTTACCGACGTGTCTGCCACGGCGGGCATCTATCAAAGCAGCCTGGGGTATGGACTCGGCATTGCGGTAGCGGATATGAATAATGATGGGTGGGACGACATATACATCGGGAACGATTTTCACGAAAACGACTATTACTATATCAATAATGGCAATGGCACCTTCACGGAAAGCGGTGCTAAACATTTTCAACACTATAGCCGCTTTAGCATGGGAAATGATATAGCGGACTATAACAATGACGGGCAGCCGGATGTTGTAACGGTCGACATGCTGCCGCCTGATGAGCGAACGCTCAAGACCTATGGCAGCGATGAACATTTCGATACGTACCAGCAGAAGATATTGGGAAACGGTTTCCAGAACCAGACCTCCCGCAATTGCCTGCAGGAAAACAATGGCAATGGTGAGAGCTTTAGCGATGCGGGTCTTTTAGCGGGCGTCTCGGCAACGGATTGGAGCTGGTGTCCACTCTTCGCCGATTTCGACAACGATGGTAACAAGGATCTTTTTATCTCGAGCGGAATAGTCAAGCGCCCCGTGGATCTCGATTATGTACGCTACATTTCCGATCTGCATATGAAGAAGGGCATTGACCGGAATAAAACAGATAAATACGATGATGAGGCATTGAATAATATGCCCGATGGTGCTTCGCATCCATTTCTTTACAAAGGAGATGGTAAATTCAACTTCAGCGATGTGAGTGATCATTGGGGAACCGGCAAAATGAAGGGGTATTTCAATGGCGCGGCCTATGCCGACCTCGACAACGATGGCAACCTCGATCTCGTTGTCAATTGCCTCAATGCAACATCATTGATCCTGAAGAACAACGCACCGGGGAAGAACTTCCTTTCCATCGAATTCAAGGGTGAGGGAATGAACACAAAGGGCGTTGGCGCAAAGGCATATCTTTTTTCGGATAAAAAAATGCAATACCAGCAGCTGATGTTGACACGAGGATTCGAATCCTCCTCCGATACACGGCTTCATTTTGGGCTCGACAGCGTCTCTTTGGTTGATAGCATCCTCGTAGTCTGGACCGATCAGCGCCACCAGGTGCTGCGAAATGTTCCGGCGGGGAAGAAACTCATCGTCGAGCAGGCGAATGCGACCGCGGGATTCAGCTATGCACAATACTTTCCACGGAAGAAGCCGGCATTTGAGAATATAACGGACCAGGTACAGCTTGGGTGGAAACACCGGGAGAATAGTTTCATCGATTTCAATATTCAATACCTGCTGCCTCACATGGAATCTACAAGAGGCCCGAAGATGGCGGTGGCGGATGTAAATAAGGATGGGCTCGACGACTTCTTCGTATGCGGTGCAAAGGGGCAGGGCGGTGCACTATTCCTGCAAACGGCACAGGGTCATTTTATTTTGGGCGACTCGGCTGTATTCAATAAGAATAACTCGTCCGAAGGGGTAGATGCCATTTTCTTCGATGCAAACAATGATGGTTTCAGCGACCTGTACGTGGTAAGCGGCGGCAATGAATACGAGGATGGCGCTCCCGGCCTCGCGGATCATTTATACATCAACGATGGCAAGGGTCATTTTACGGAGGCGACCAGCGGCTTGCCAGTTATATTGAAGAATAAATCCTGTGTTGCGGCGGCGGATGTGAATAAGGATGGCTTCACCGATCTCTTTGTTGGTGGCCTTGCGGATGCAAGGAAATTCGGGTATGCGCAGCCTTCATATTTACTGTTGAACGATGGCAAGGGGAACTTCAGGGTAGCGGGGCAGGATATCATCGGGTTGAAGGAAACCGGCATTGTAACGACCGCCTCATTTCTCGATATCAACAAGGATGGCTGGCCCGATCTTGCCGTAACGGGTGAATGGATGCCGCTGAAGATCTTCCTCAATAACAAAGGTGTTTTCAAAGAATCGGCTATAGCCGTCTCTACAGGGTTATGGCAATCGATCCACGCCGCCGATGTGAATGGAGACGGGAATATGGACATCCTCGCGGGCAATTGGGGCCATAATTGCAAATTGTACAGCGGCAAGAACGGCCCACTCAAGCTTTACGTGAAGGACTTCGACAAGAATGGATCTACTGAGCAGGTCATGGCCTACACCATAGATGGAA
Source organism: Chitinophagaceae bacterium (assembly GCA_035488975.1). GTDB lineage: Bacteria > Bacteroidota > Bacteroidia > Chitinophagales > Chitinophagaceae > DATHKS01. The sequence continues at coordinate 7,147 of DATHKS010000060.1, forward strand.
AGGAGTACCCATTCCTTGCGAAGGACGAACTGGAGGCAGCGATCCCTGTATTGAAGAAGGCCTACCTTAGATATAGCGATGTGGCGGGAAAAACGGTGCAGTACATGTTCTACGATCTGTTCAAGGACAGTAAGGAGCTCATGGCGGAGACGCTGACCTCGTCCTGTTTTATCAATGATGGGAAGGGCAATTTTTCCCGGAAGGATCTGCCTGAAGAGCTGCAGTTGGCGCCCATCTTCAGCTTCGCGACGCTCCCTTCGGGAAGTTTCATGGCAGCGGGCAATTTTTTCGGAGCGCCGCCGTATGAGGGAAGATACGATGCATTACTCCCGACCCTTTTTTCATATGATAAGGGAGGGTCCCGTTTTTCATTCGACGCAACGCTGCCGGCCACCGCGGAAGAGATGAGGGATGCGAAATGGCTGAACTATAAGGGCGGCAAAAAAATATTATTATTATCCGGCAATAACGGCAACATCATTTTTCTAGATCCGAACCAGTAAATAAAAAGATTATGCGATTGAATTGCCTTGCCTTATCATTCTTACTGGCTTACCTGGCGTCTTGTGGAAAGAAAGGAGGCGATGATCCCACACCCCCTCCCGTCATTCCTCCGCCATTGAAAGCGCTGATGGTGAGTTCCGTCTCACTCAACGAATCGCCTTTCGACAATACGCCATATAATATCACGGTCTCTCCCATAGTGAAGATCAAATTTTCAATGCCTGTGTCCTCTGCAACCGTTTCATCGTCGGTCGCGCTATCGAACAACAATGGCGGAACCACGGTGCCGGTTACAACCATGCTTCAGCAGGGAGACTCGCTCCTGGTGATACAGCCCTCTTCGCCATTGACCTATCTATCGGGTTTTACACTGCAGGTGGGCACCACGTTGAAATCAGCGGAAGGAGGAGCACTCTCTGCCGCTGTCAGTAAGAGCTTCTTCACGCGGATCGACTCGACGAGGAAATTCCCGGCGCTTAGCGACGATGATTTATTGACCCTGGTACAGCAGCAGACATTTAAATATTTCTGGGACTTTGCTCATCCTGTAAGTAATCTCGCGCGGGAAAGAAGTAATGGCGACAATAATGTCGTTACTACCGGCGGCTCGGGTTTCGGGATCATGGCGATCATTACCGGCGTCGACCGCGGCTTTGTTACCCGCGCACAGGGATTGGCGAAGTTGCAGACCATGGTCGCCTTCCTTAAAAACACGGCGCAGACATTTCATGGTGCATACCCGCATTGGCTCAATGGTGGAACAGGAGCAGTTGTTCCATTCAGCGCGAATGACAATGGGGCAGACCTGGTGGAGACGGCCTATTTGATGCAGGGCCTGCTTTGCGCCCGGCAATATTTCAGTGGCGCCGATGCAGGCGAGATGGGTTTGCGCAGCGATATAAATACGATCTGGAACAAGGTAGAGTGGGACTGGTTCCGGCAGAATAATCAAAACGTACTCTACTGGCACTATAGCCCGGATAAGAATTGGATCATCAATATGCCCATCAAGGGATGGAATGAATGTCTCATTACCTATGTACTCGCAGCGTCATCCACAACACATAGTGTTCCCGCCAGTGTATATTCCACGGGGTGGGCGGGAAATGGATCGAATGGATTCACCAATGGCGGCAGCTATTACGGCATTTCGCTGCCACTCGGTCCCAACCTGGGAGGACCATTATTCTTCGAACACTATTCGTTCCTGGGAATAAACCCCACAGGACTGTCTGATGCCTACGCCAACTATGCTACGCAGACGAAGAATCATACATTGATAAACTATACCTATTGCAAGACGAACCCGAAGGGATATTTCGGTTATAGCGATTCGGTTTGGGGTCTGACGGCAAGCGATATTCAAAATGGATACACCGCGAGCTCGCCAACCAACGATGTGAGCGTCATCGCACCGACAGCGGCTCTTTCTTCATTTCCCTATACACCGAAGGAATCGATGCAGGCGCTGAGATTCTTCTATTATGTATTGGGTGATAAGATCTGGAAGACCTATGGTTTCACCGATGCCTTCTCGTTGAATAATCTCTGGTTCGCGGATTCGTTCCTCGCCATCGATCAGGGACCCATCATCGTGATGATCGAGAATTACCGTACGAAGTTATTATGGGACCTTTTTTCCAGTTGCCCCGAGGTGAAGACCGGCATGCAGAACCTGGGATTCTCGGCTCCTTATTTATAAAATGAAAAATTGAAATAGTATAATGCGCGAATGACCAAAAGAGTAATTCAATATTGTTTTCTTTTATCGATGACGGCGGTTCATTTCAACAATGTTTCTGCACAGGGAGGCGTGGGTGCTCCCATCTACCTGCAGGACTTTGGACCGGGCCACGAGGATCCCGCATTCGTTGGCACAGCATTGCCACCTACGCATTCCGCCTTTACATTCACCAATGATCTCTGTCCCGCTCCCGGCTCTTACACCATTGTCAGGAGAATGAACGTAGCCGGCTGTTACAAGGGAGAGTGGCTCGGTGTGTCCCGTGATCATATCACACCCGGTAAGGACGTTGGGATGTTTATGATGATAAACAATACATCCTCGGCTTCACCCCGGATCGTATATACAGATACTGTTCGTAAGACACTCTGTGGCGGAACATCCTTCGAATTTTCCACCGCCTTGCTTAATATCGACGACAAGGCTAAGAACGTATGTTTTCCGACAGATGATCTTCCCAGATTTGCCCTGACGGTTGAAGATGGTGCAGGGAATGTACTTGGAACCGATACCACCAGTGGCATCTACTATGCCGCCCCGATCGAGCCATATAAATTCGGCGAATATTACACCGACTTCACACTCGCATCCGATGTGTCCATGGTCGTATTGAAGGTGACGCTATTGAAATCCTCGGCATATAACGACTGCGGGGATGATTTCGCGATCGATGATGTCATGCTCACCGCACTCGGAGCAAAGGTCAACGCAAATTTTATCGGCCAGCCAGCCAATTATATTTTTTCCAGTGTATGCTTCCAGGATAATAAGACCATTTCCATGACAGGCGACATGCAGCCATTCTATACCAACCCGCAGATACAATGGCAGCAAAGCACCGATAATGGTGTTACCTGGATCGATATTCCCGGTGCAACCGGCAATTCCTATTCGAGATCTTTCTCGGTTCCCGATACGTTCCTGTTCAGGCTGAGCGGCGCAGGAAGCGCAACCATGGCCAACCCCGATTGCCGCGTTGTCTCGCAGGTATTGACGGTGAATGTTAATGGCCTACCCAAGGATTTCAAAGTAACCAACACTTCTCCCGTCTGCTCAGGCCAAACACTCTTCTTCGAGGCGAATGGAGGAGATATCTATAACTGGTATGGCCCGAATGGATTTTCACAGACCGTCTTTAATCCGAACATCGGCTTCGCATCACTTGCGGACAGCGGCATGCATTATGTCGATATCATAACACAGGGAGGATGCTATGCTACCGATAGCACCTATGTGAAGGTGATCGGAACCGATGTGCATGCGGGCCCGAATGCTTCCATCTGCAAGGGACAGCAGGTGCAGCTACAGGCAACGATCGGCACGAGCTATTCCTGGGCGCCCGCAGCAGGACTTAATAGTACCAAGACGCCAAATCCTAAGGCCAGGCCCGCTGCAACCACGGTGTATGTGGTGACGGTAACGGATAAGGACGGATGCAGCGATACGGCTCACGTGACGATAAACGTGGTGAATGGTACGGAAGTGAAGGCCGTGATCGATGGCACGGAATATCTTTGCCGCTCCATCGACTCCGCTTCATTCAGAAGTGTAAGCGAAGGCAATATCACGAAATGGGAATGGGACCTCGGCAATGCTCAAACCGATACGACCGCCAAGCCTCCTCCACAATACTATACCATTCCCAGTGCTGCAGTCACCTACATTGTCCGGCTATCAGTGAGCGATAACACGGGCTGCAAGGATACCGCGTATCGCGTGCTGAAGGTGGAAGACAATTGCTATATAGCGGTGCCGTCTGCATTTACGCCAAATGGCGATGGGCTCAATGATTATCTCTACCCCGTGAATGCATTCAAGGCAACGAATCTTTCATTCCGGATCTATAATCGCTGGGGCGATATGATCTGGGAAACGCGCGACTGGACAAGGAAGTGGGATGGTACGGTGAAAGGAGTACCACAGGCAACCGGTGTATTTGTGTGGATGCTGGATTACACAGACGCAGCGAATAAAAGGGTTTCATTAAGAGGCACGACCGTTTTGATCAGGTAATAATCTTAAACCAATAAACAACGATAGAATCAATGATGCGGACATTAACTATTGCCATATTAGCGCTGCTGCAATTCTCATTGGCGGCTCAGAAGACGAAACAGCGACCGGTAGTTACCACGGAGAATACCGTGCCGGCCCGGCCACAACTCTCGGATTCCGCGCTGCTCGATCTTGTACAGCAACAAACATTTCGTTATTTCTGGAACTTCGCGCATCCAATAAGTGCTATGGCACGCGAGCGGAGCAATGCAGCATATGATTATGGTAACGAAGTGGTGACTACCGGCGGCACCGGGTTTGGTGTAATGTCGGTGATCGTTGCAACGCAGCGGAAGTGGATCGAACGCGATACTGCCGCAAGGTTCCTGCTGAAGATGGTGAATTTCCTGCTGAAGGC
>DATHKS010000061.1:0-3916 GCA_035488975.1 Chitinophagaceae bacterium
TTTTTCCTTTCGTATCAACGGATGCCCCATGTCTTTCGCGATGAGCGTCTCATCTGTACTGACGGCAGGCCTGCAATAGTCCGGATTATTATAAGAAAGATTGGCGAGACTGTTCAATGCCTCTATTTCTCCCAACAGGGAAAGCCAGGGCATGATCTGCCCACCATTCCTGATCTTCCATTTTTCAAGGGCAAAAAGGATATGAATATGAAAAAGAAAAAGACCATTGAGTATGGCGCTCACCACGAGATTGACGACCGATTCGAGGTAGTTGAAAAGCGAGGCGAGGCGATCGATAGACCCGGAGGCCTTCGTCTTGCCCGTTTTTAATCCATCCTGTAATCTCTTCAATAGCGGCGATTGAAAATCCTGCATCTCTATTTGTTTCAATTGACCCGCGTATTGCTGGAGGATCTTCGTGACGGATGTAGACACCGAAAGCTGCCGGGTTATTCTTCTGGTAAAGAAGATAGCGATGAGCAGGTTGACCAGGAAAAGATCATAAAAGCCCTGTAATGCTGCGGGCGCCTCCGTAATGAAATAGTAGACGAGACAGGAAGTAGAGGCAAGGGGGAATAGCAGGACGAAATAATACAACACACGGCTGGTGACGGCTGGTGTCTCAAGCCATCCCCTGAGCTGGCTCATTTCCTTTTGTTTTGTATCGAGCAGCGAACCATGAGCCTGCAGGTGCTGGCGAAATTCCAGCTTATCCTTCAATTCGAGTATGGCCTCCTGTCTTTCTTCTATCTCTGCGGAGACGGGATGAAGGAGTGATTGCGCCAGGGCCTTTTTCCCGAAATCCGTACTGCATCGGTTGAGATAGGAGAACAGGCCGCCGCTGCCGAATATATCGATGTCATAGGAGTAGGGATGCCCGGTATCAATATATTCATCACCGCCGGGATAGATGCCGGTCTCGCCATTGAGAAACCGTACCTCATCCAGGTTGAGTTTTGTGAGCGCCTTGAAGAAGGCTGTTTGCAACTGCAGCTTATCATACAGCCGGATCAACAGAAGAAAGGCAACAAGGAGCATGAATGTAACGATGATGATCCATGTTCTGCCGGTAGCTACCGCCTCGTATCCACCATAAATGGCGCCGGCGAATAAGACAAGCCGGAGAAAACTAAGCCATTGAAGCTGGTGTTGGAGAGTGTTGGATTTGTCCTGGTATTTGGCAGAGAGGGCTAAGTATGTCATTAGAAAATAATGAATTTTGCTCGTCAATCGTGAATCGTCAATCGTGAATAGCGACAGTCTGATTGGCGAGTGCATTCTGAAATTTAAGAATGTGAAACGTGAGTCGTCAATCGTGAATAGAGGCCTCGCTTATCAGCTTCCAGTTAGAGTCATTGTATCAATAAGCCTCCGTAAGACTGTCTCTATTCACGATTGACGACTCACGATTCACGTTTAAGAGGCTCGCTGTCGCAGGACGTGTCAGATTGGGCATTTCTCATGATAGTTAACCAGCTCAATCGGCGTCTTCTCTATCTCGAATCCTGAATAGGTGCGCACCACATCATCCAACACTTCATTCACTTCCTCTACGGTCGTGAGCGTTACAAGACGATTCCTGAATTCCTTGATATTCGGCAGGCCCTTCAGGTAATTGGCATAGTGACGACGCATTTCATTGATGCCGACCACGGGTCCCTTCCAGTCCACACTCTTTTGAAGGTGCTTGCGTGCAACGGCCACCCTCTCTTCGGTACTCGGAGAAGGCAAGGCCTCGCCGGTCATTATAAAATGTTTGATCTCGTTGAATATCCACGGATAGCCGATAGCAGCGCGGCCGATCATGATCCCGTCCACGCCATACCTGTTCTTGTATTCGATTGCCTTTTCGGGAGAGTCGATATCGCCATTGCCGAAGATGGGAATGGTAATGCGCGGGTTGTTCTTGACCTTGCCGATAAGGCTCCAGTCGGCCTCACCCTTATACATCTGCGTGCGTGTGCGCCCATGGATGGCCAGCGCCTTGATGCCGACATCCTGCAGCCGTTCCGCTACTTCTTCTATGTTCCGGGTCCTGTCATCCCAGCCCAGTCTCGTCTTTACCGTGACAGGCAGGGAGGTGGACCTCACCACGGCCGAGGTGAGCCTTACCATGAGATCGATATCCTTCAAAACACCGGCACCCGCACCTTTCAGCGCTACTTTTTTTACGGGACAACCGAAGTTGATGTCGAGCAGATCGGGATTAGTGACCTCGACGATCTTCGCCGCCAGGGCCAGGCTTTCCTCATCGCCGCCGAAGATCTGTATGCCTACCGGTCGCTCGTAGTCGAATATGTCCAGCTTCTTCCTGCTCTTGATCGCATCGCGGATCAATCCTTCGGAGGAGATGAACTCGGTGTACATGAGATCTGCTCCATTGTCCTTGCAAACGGCACGGAAAGGTGGATCGCTCACATCCTCCATGGGAGCGAGTAATAGAGGGAAGTCGGGAAGCGAGATGTTATTGCCAATTCTTACCATACGATACAAATAAAAAACCATCATTGCGAAGCGAAGGAAACGGAGCAAAAGATCCTGGCTTTCCGGGCCATCCTCCGGCTGCGCTAATCTCCTTATCTTGCAGCCTGCAAATTTACACACTTATCGCTGAAGTTTATGCTGGATCAGGATTCAAAGGGGATTTCATACACGGGTGGATTTTTTATGCTCATTGCATTCGCCGTAGCGGGGCTCCTGTTAGGGTCGCTGCTAGCCATCCCGGTCTGTCAGGCCATGACAGGCACGGGGGTCGAAACCATGAAGGAGGGTATGAGCAATCCCGCAAACAGCAATGTGATGAAGGTGATACAGGCGATCACCGCGGTCGTAGGATTCTTTGTGCCGACGCTCATCACTGCGGCGATCCTGAACAGGAGGCCCATTAAGTTGCTCGGCCTTTCTTCTACCGATATCCGGTTGAACCAGGTAGGACTCGTGATCCTCATTGTCGCCGGCGCACTTGTGATCTCCGCTTCGCTGAGCTATTTCAATAGTCACCTGCCTATTCCCGAGACCTGGAGGCTGAAGTTCGATACCATGGAGCGCCAATATAACGAACAGGTAGAGGCGATCATCAGTTTGCGGAGTACAGGGGATTTCGTCCTTGCGTTGGTGATCATGGGATTCCTGCCCGCGTTTTGCGAGGAGACTTTCTTCCGTGGCGGGCTTCAGAATTTCATGACGCGCGGATCGGGGAAGCCCTGGCTCTCCATCATCGTGGTCAGCTTCCTGTTCAGCCTGGCGCATATTTCCTACTATGGTTTTCTGTCGAGATTCTTCCTGGGTATCATCCTCGGCGCCATTTTTCACTACTCGGGAAAACTCTGGCTTAGCATACTGGCGCATTTTCTCAACAATGCATTGGCCATAACCATGATCTATATTTCCATTCGGCAGGGAACGCCACTGAAGGAGGCTATGAAGGACAGCGATAGTACAGCGGGGCCCTGGGGAATACTCGTGATACCGGTGGTAGTAGTGTTATTCGTTCTCTTCAAAAAAACCTTTACCGGCAGGCGCCGGCTTGCTTAAACCGACGATGGCATTTCATTGGCAAACATTCCGCACAAGGGCATTGACGGCCGTCATCTTTGCAGTAGTCATGCTGGCGGGGCTGCTTTGGAATAAATGGAGTTTCTTCATTCTCTTCTCGGTCGTTCATTTCGGATGTTGGTGGGAATACCTGGCGCTGATGGAAAAGATACACGCTATCCGTTTCCATCCCTATGTCAAGCTCGGCCTCATGCTGATCGGGTATGGGCTATTTCTTTGGATGTGCGGGAATAGTTTTCAGATCAATTCATATTTATTCAGACAAAACTTTCCGTTGCCGGTAACAGTAGCGGGCTTTGTGCTGCTATGGATCGGCATCTTCCGGAAAATGCAGGTCGGGATGCGATCATTTGGAGCGGCT
>DATHKS010000062.1:0-2367 GCA_035488975.1 Chitinophagaceae bacterium
CACCGGAAGACCGGACGGGTATCGACGCATTTCTCCAAAACCATCCCGGTAAGAAAGTAGTTGTGGTACAAGGTCTCGGCTTCGTGGGTTCCGTGATGAGCCTCGTTGTCGCCAACGCATTGACGGAAGAGTATGCCGTTATCGGGATCGATCTGCCTACTCCTGTCTCCTATTGGAAAATAAAAGGTATCAACGAAGGCGTATTCCCGGTGATTGCAGATGATCCGAAGATCGAACAGTTTTACCAGGAGGCGCGAAGGAAGAATAATCTCTATGCCACATTCGATCCCTATGCCTATAGCCAGGCAGATGTGATAGTGGTAGATATCAATCTCGATGTACAGAAGAGCTCCAATGGCGGAGGAGAACTGAACGGGTATTCCGTTGACCTCGGTCCTTTCAAAAAAGCAACGGCGGCTATCGGGAAATTCTGTAAGCCCGATGTGCTCGTATTGGTAGAGACCACTGTCCCTCCCGGCACCTGCGCAAAGATCGTGAAGCCCATGCTGGAGGAGTCGCTCCGCAACAGGAACCTGCCTACCGATCAATTGAAGATAGGGCACTCCTATGAGCGTGTAATGCCCGGCCCTAAGTATGTCGACTCCATCCAGAACTTCTATCGGGTGTTCTCCGGCGTGGACGATAAGAGCGCGGATGCGGCGGAACAATTCCTACGTACGATCATCCGCACGGACGAGTATCCCTTGACACGACTTGGAATAACACACGCCACAGAAATGGCGAAGGTGCTGGAGAATTCCTACCGCGCCATGAATATCGCATTCATGGTGGAGTGGAGCCGCTTCGCGGAAGAGGCCGGTGTAGATATTTACGAAGTAGTCAATGCCATCCGCATGCGCCCCACGCATAAGAATATCATGCTGCCCGGACTGGGAGTCGGCGGTTATTGTCTTACCAAGGACCCCTTGCTGGCAAGCTGGGCCAAGATGAATCTCTTCGGCAGCCCCGACAAACTCCAGCAGAGCGAGACGGGAGTAATGATCAACGATAAGATGCCCTACTATGCGTTCAATTTCCTGCAATCGCAATACAAGGACTCACTGGAGAATAAGAAGATATTATTGCTTGGCGTCAGCTACCTGAACGATGTTGGCGATACCCGCTATACACCCGTCCGTGGTTTCTTCGAACAACTGGAGACGGCCGGCGCCAGGGTCACCCTGCACGACCCGCATGTTGCCTATTGGGAAGAGAAAGGACTGACGATAAACAAGAATCTCGACGACCTGCTGAAGGATAGCTACGACATCATCGTTATTACAACCGGGCATAAGGACTATCGCAATAATCCTTCCTTCCTGGAAAAATTAATGAATCGCTCTTCGTTCTTTTTGTACGATACGATCGGCGTATTGACGAATGATGAGATAAAGACCATCGGCGGGAAACATACAGTGAAGGTGATCGGACGCGGGGACCTGTAAGAATAAGTCATCCAGCACATTTTTTTTATTATAGAAGTCATATTTGGCAATCGATTTATATGAGTAAGAAAGTTTTATTATTAGGCGGCGCCGGCTTCATCGGCTTCAACATCAGCAAGTACCTGGCCGAGAACCGTGATTATTCTCTCACCATCGCAGATAATTTCGCGAGAGGAAAGCAGGATGGAGTTTTCAATGAATTGGTGGAGAAACACAATATCCGCGTAGTGGCGGGCGACTATACCGATCCGGCAACTTTCAACCAGTTGGATAAGGAGTACGACCAGGTGTACATGCTGGCCTCCGTTGTTGGAGTCGATAATGCCAACTCCATCCCGCATGAGATCATACGCATCAATACCGCGCTTATCTATAACACGCTCGAGTGGATCCGCCACGCCAGGATCGGCAAGGCGCTCTTTACATCCACCAGCGAATGCTATGCGGGATCCGTGGATGGATTCGGCTATAAGATCCCCACTCCGGAGGAGGTTCCGCTGTGTATCGAGGATATCGGTCACCCGAGATTTACCTATGCCGTTACCAAGATGCTCGGTGAGTCTGGCTTCCTGAATTATTCACGCATACTGGGATTCGAGACCACCATCGTGCGCTATCACAATGTGTATGGCCCGAGAATGGGATTCAAGCACGTGATACCTCACCTCGTTGTCCGTTTTCGAAAGGGAGAAGAGCCCTTCAAGGTGTATGGACATGACCAGACAAGATCGTTCTGCTATATCACCGACGCGGTGAAGGGAACGGTACTTGCGATGGAGCAGCCGGGAACAAACGGCCAGATATATCATATCGGCACACAGGACGAGATAACGATCGGCGATCTGATCCACTACTCCGGTGAACTCATGGGATTTAATGGTCAGTATGAGAATGCGCCGACCTATCCGGGTTCCGTGTCGCG
>DATHKS010000063.1:0-4181 GCA_035488975.1 Chitinophagaceae bacterium
CCAATGACGGCGGCACCAGCGCCAATCCTTTCCTGGTGGTACTCAACCCGACATTGAGAACACAATGCGACGGGATATACCGTTACATACAGAAATATTTCTCCATCAATCCCGTCATCGTCTTCCGGAAAAAGGGAAGCAATGAAGATCAGATCAAGTCGCTCTTCGACGAATATGCAAAGAGCACTGTTTCCGTGCCACTGAAGATGAGATATGTGGAGCTGCAGGATAGTTTTTCCGTGAATCAACTAAAGGCCGTTCTCGATAGTACGCGTCACTCCATCTGCATCTCGGGAACACTCGATGTCAATTTCGGCAAGCGGCTTACTGCCCAACTGGCAACCAGAAATAAACAATACCCGGTCACCGTCATGGGAATGCCCACCTGGGATGGCATAAAGGATTTTACCCGCCCTGAATTCAAAGGCATCGAGATCATATACGGTACGCCTTTCTATAATCCCAAGACGGATAGGTTAAGCCAGGAGATCACCAATGATTTCAACACCGACATGTATGCAAGGCCAAGCGATATGGTCTTCCGCGGTTACGAGGTGACCTATAAATTTTCCAAGCTTTTACTACACTACGGGAAAGATCTTTCTTCCAATCTTGGGAATAAGCAATACAAGGTGTTCACCGACTTCGACATCCAGCCGGTGCTGAACAAGAGCGATATGAGCCTGCAATACTTCGAGAATAAAAAACTCTATTTCCTGAAGTGGCAGGATGGCCTTATCAAGTCGGTGCTCTGATCCAGCGCCCGCTTCACAGGCTTCCCGGGCCATCCAGGTTTCTCCCATTGCCCAACATTCGGGCATGATAACTGTTATTACCTGAAGGATATTCCTTTTAAAATTGGCGAGTCAATTAATACAATTCACGGATAGGGGTCTCTTCTGCCAGGCAGGGAATTTCTATATCGATCCCTGGCGGCCGGTGGAGAAGGCCATCATTACTCATGCCCACAGCGATCATGCGCGGCCTGGAAGTAAATCCTACCTATGTCATCATTTCACCAAAACACTTTTGCAATTAAGGCTCGGTGATAATAACTATCAATCCATAGAATGGAATGAGCCGGTATCGATGAATGGAGTAACCGTTTCGCTGCATCCTGCGGGACATATCATCGGATCTTCACAGGTAAGAGTGGAATACCAGGGAGAAGTATGGGTGGTAAGCGGTGACTACAAAACGGAGAACGATGGAATAAGTGGCGCATTCGAACCGGTGAAATGCAATGTATTCATCACCGAATCCACGTTCGGCTTACCCATCTACAACTGGAAACCGCAGCAGGAGATCTTCAATAATATTCAACAATGGATCCTTGCAAATAATGCCGATGGAAAGACATCCGTGCTGATGGCCTATAGTCTTGGAAAGGCACAACGGCTACTTTCCTGTATCGAAGCGATCGGCCTGCCTGTTTTCCTTCACGGCGCCGTATTCAATGTGCACCAGGCGTTGGTAAACGCTGGGTGGAAATTACCCGCGGTTCAGCGCGTGGAGGCCGATATGACGAAGGATGTATTCAAGGGAAATGTCGTCATTGCGCCTGGCAGTGCGGATGGCACGCCCTGGATGAAACGCTTTTCTCCCTATAGCGTCGGCGTTTGCAGCGGGTGGATGCAGGTACGTGGAAATGTAAGAAGGAGAAATGCGGATGCCGGCTTCGCATTGAGCGATCATGCAGACTGGGTTGGACTTCTGCAGGCCATCACCGCAACAGGCGCACAGAAAGTGTATGTCACCCATGGCTTCCAGGCCGCTTTCAGTCGCTACCTGAATGAGAAGGGGATCGAAGCCGCCGAGGTGAAGACGGAATATGGACAGGAAGAGGAAACAGAAACTATCCCCGAATCATGAAGCAGTTCGCAGACCTTGTAAATATCTTAGGCACGTCGACAAAGACGAATGATAAGCTTGCGGCCCTGTCGGATTATTTTGCGGCAGCAGATGATAAGGATAAGGTATGGGTGATCGCTTTGTTCAGTGGCCGCCGTCCTAAGCGAACCATAAGGCCATCGCTGATCCAGCAATGGTGTGCCGACCTCGTGGATCTCCCGTTGTGGTTGTTCGAAGAGTCCTACCATACCGTTGGTGACTTGTCGGAGACCATCGCCCTGCTCATACCGGATACTCTGACTATTCGTGATGCGACGCCGAGGCCCTTGCATTATTATGTGGAGCAGTTTCAAAGTCTTGAGAAGTCGGGTGAAGAAGAAAAGAAGGCATTCATGATACGCTCGTGGCAGGAACTATCATCGGCAACCGAGCGTTTCGTTTTCAATAAACTCCTGTCCGGCGCCTTCAGGATCGGTGTCTCGCAGAAATTGATGGTGAATGCACTTTCAAAGACAGTGAAACTTGAACCGAGTGTGATCGCGCACCGGATAAGCGGGAACTGGGATCCGGCCGTCATTACCTTCTCCGAGCTACTTAGTGAGACGGCGGTATCGGGCGATTTTTCCAAACCATATCCCTTCTACCTGGCCTATGCAATTGAAGATGACCCGGCGGCGCTCGGCGATCCCAAGGATTGGCAGGTAGAGTGGAAATGGGATGGCATTCGCGGGCAACTGATAAAGCGTAACAATGAATTATTCGTCTGGAGCCGCGGCGAAGAATTATTGACGGAGAAATTCCCGGAATATTCAATACTGAAGGGGCTTCTGCCCGACGGCATCGTGCTCGACGGCGAGATCATTCCATCTGTCGACGGACAGCCGTTGCCCTTCGCTATCCTCCAGACGCGCATCGGCCGAAAGAATATCACGAAGAAACAACTGCAGGAGGCCCCGATGAGTTTCTTCACCTATGATCTCCTGGAGTTAGATTATGAAGACTGGAGGAATATCAGTCTCGCGGAGCGAAGGAAAAAACTGGAGGAGATAGTAACCGCTGTCAATCACCCCGTGCTCCCTATCTCCCCCACAATACAATTCGATACCTGGGAGCAACTGGCGTCTATTCGTGGCGGTTCCCGCGACAAGGGCGCCGAAGGGCTGATGTTGAAGAGAAAGGAATCGATTTACCAGACGGGACGCAAGCGCGGGGACTGGTGGAAATGGAAGATCGATCCGATGGTGATCGATGCTGTAATGATATATGCGCAGAAGGGAAGCGGCCGTCGCAGTAATCTATACACGGATTATACCTTTGCCGTGAAGGATGGGGAGAAATTGGTTGCCTTCACCAAGGCCTATTCGGGATTGACGGATAAGGAATTTACCGAAGTAGACTATTTTGTGAAAAGGAACGCTATAGAAAAATTCGGACCGGTCAGAACGGTAAAACCCGAACTGGTCTTCGAGATCGCATTCGAGGGTATTGCGGCCAGCAACCGGCATAAGTCGGGTGTGGCGCTTCGTTTTCCCCGGATAAGCCGGTGGCGAAAAGATAAGAAGGTAGACGAGATCAATACCCTGGAAGATCTCAAAAAAATGCTGGAGATTTACGGTAAATGACGAAGCTGGAAGATACAAGTGGATACAAGGTGATACAGGAGTGGCTGGCTTCCAATTCCATGAGGCCCTTTACATTTCAAAAGGAAAGCTGGCAACACATCATCGATGGTGAAAGCGGGCTGGTAAATGCGCCCACAGGTTGCGGCAAGACCTTTTCCGTGTTCCTGGGCGCATTGATAGAATTCATCAATCTGCATCCAAACGACTACAAGACGAAAGCAAAGAATAATCTTCAGCTCTTATGGGTCACTCCCCTGCGTGCACTGGCGAAGGACATCGGCCGCGCGATGGAGGAAGTGATCGTCCAATTGGGAATGAGTTGGAAGATCGGCATCCGCAATGGCGATACGGACATCAATGAACGGGCACGGCAGAAGAGACAGATGCCCGAGGTCCTGATCATTACCCCCGAGAGCCTCCATCTTCTCCTGGCTCAGAAAGGATATAATGAAGTCTTTCAAACATTGAAGATCATTGCCGTCGATGAATGGCATGAACTATTGGGGAGCAAGAGAGGCGTCCAGGTTGAATTGGCGATATCGCGGATCGTCGGCTGTAAGCGCAATGAGAAAACAAATGATCTGAAGGGTTCTGCTTCTGCTGCGCTCAGTCTCTGGGGGATCTCCGCGACAATCGGCAATCTCGACCAGGCGAAGGAGGTATTGCTTTCCTCGCTGCAAAAAGAAGGAGTGATCGTGAAGGCCAAAA
>DATHKS010000064.1:0-2020 GCA_035488975.1 Chitinophagaceae bacterium
CCGGGATTACTTTGTCCGCAGCAGGGCAGGAAGTAAAATGGGACAGCACATTCAGGCCCGCCAACTATGCGATAAGGGCCGAACAATTTCGCAGCTATCCCCATAAGAACACCGATATCGTTTTTCTTGGGAATAGCATTACAGCCAATACGGACTGGATGGAATTGTTAGGCGAACCGCATGCCCGCAACAGGGGCATATCCGGCGACATCAGCTTCGGCGTATTGGAAAGGCTCGAGGAGGTGATAGAGGGAAAGCCGGACAGGATCTTTATTCTCATAGGGATAAATGATATTTCCCGGAACATTCCCGACTCGGTTATCCTCAACAACTATCGCAGGATCATTCACCGCATCCGTGCGGGATCGCCAGCCACTAAAATATTCTTCCAGACGCTGTTGCCGGTGAACAATGAATTCACTCAATTCAAAAATCATTATAACAAGGACGAACATATTCTCTATGTCAATGCCGGGATAAGAAAGATGGTGGATACGGAGAAGATCACGGTGGTCGATCTGTATCCTCATTTCCTCGGCGAGGACAAGAAACTCGATAAAAAATATACGCTCGATGGGTTGCACCTGTTGGCCGCTGGCTATAAAATATGGGCATCCATTCTCCAACAAGGTAAATATCTGACCCAATGATAAACTCACGCTCCCTATGGACAGGTGCTATGGCCCTGGCCATGCTGAATGCCTGTCACCCGGCAAAAGAAGCCTCCAAAAAAGATTCACTTCCGTTTCCACTTCCGGCTTTCAATAAAGAGGGCCACCGCGGCACGCGCGGGCTGATGCCGGAGAATACCATTCCCGCCATGTATAAGGCCATTGATATCGGGGTGAACACGGTGGAGGTGGACGTGGTCTATTCCAAAGATCGCAAGGTGGTGATCTCGCATGATCTCTATTTCAACCCAGATATTACCACTACGCCCGAGGGAAAGAGCCTCGACAAGAAAGAAGCGCCCAGGACACTGATCTATAGCATGGACTATGATAGTGTAAGGAAGTACGATGTAGGTCTGAAATATTACGCGGAATTTCCGAGGCAGCAGAAGATGGCTGCCTACAAACCATTGCTCGGCGAGTTGATCGACTCGACAAACGCCTATGCGAGGAGTAAGGGCAAGGCCATTCTTTTCAATATCGAACTCAAGACCAGCGTCGCGAATGATGGCATCAAACATCCTCCGGTAGAAGAATTCGTGGAGGGAGTAATGAGGATGGTGGAAGAAAAGAACATTCAGAAGCAATGCTACCTGCAGTCTTTCGATTTTCGCCCGTTGCAATTGATACATAAGAAATATCCGGGCATCGTTACGGCCGTCCTGATCTCGGATAAGGATAAGAGAACTCTCGAACAGCAGTTGACGGAACTGGGATATATTCCTGAAATGTACAGCCCGCATTCGGCGCTCGTCACACCGGAGTTGGTGCGTGAATGTCATAAGCGTGGCACGCGGATCATTCCATGGACCGTGAATACACCGGAAGAAATGAAGAAATTAAAGGAGATGGGAGTGGACGGGATCATCACGGACTATCCCGACTATTTTTCACAACTATAGATACCGGGATCTATTCCTGGATTCTTACTACTCATAACCAAACAGATCGCTATGCCGAATTTCATCTTGTCCCTCGACCAGGGAACTACGAGCTCACGCGCTATTATCTTCGACAGGAAGGGCAGCATCATCGCCTCGGCCCAAAAGGAATTCACTCAACTATTTCCACAGCCGGGATGGGTGGAGCATGATGCCAACGAAATATGGAGCACGCAATTGGGTGTTGCCACCGAGGCCGTGTTGAAGGCTGGATTGTCAATACACGATATTGCTGCAATCGGCATCGCGAACCAACGGGAAACAACAGTGGTATGGGATCGCAATACTCATCAGCCGGTGTGCAATGCTATCGTGTGGCAGGACCGCAGGACCTCCAACTATTGTGATGAATTGAAGAAGGACGGTACGGCGTCCACCATTCATCAGAAGACAGGTCTGGTGACGGAT
>DATHKS010000065.1:0-2295 GCA_035488975.1 Chitinophagaceae bacterium
ACATCGGTCACCTTTCCATAGACCACGGAGGTGTTGACTCCTGCCTTCTCGAATATTTTTCCCTTCGAGATCGTCCTCGTTCTTCCCCCACCGCCTTTTCCCTCTGCGCGCTCCCACTCGTCTTCCCGAAATTTCACGGAATTATCTGTTTGCTCCAGTTCACGGCAGATCCTGTCCTGCAAATCGTACACGTAGTCGATCCACCTTCCCCTGAACTCCTTTGTTTCCGTTTTATATAACATTTCCATTGTCTCAGGCATATTCTTTAACGGTATCCACGAATGCTCTTGCATGATCAACGGGTATATTGGGCAAAATGCCGTGACCAAGGTTTGCGATGTACCGGCTTGTTCCGAAAGCATCGATCATCTTATTCACTTCCTTCTTTATTTCCCTCACCGGTAACAACAATTTAGCCGGATCGAAATTACCCTGCAGGGTCACCTTGTCGCCCGCGTACTCCCGTGCACGTTGGGGTGTAATACACCAATCGATGCCGAGACCATGGGCTCCAGTAGCAGCCATTTCTTCCAGCGCAAACCACGCGCCCTTTGCAAAAATGATGGTTGGCGCCTCTTCCTTTATTGCCGCAACGATCTGGCGGATGTACTGCAATGAAAATATCTCGAAATCGCCCGGGCTCAGGAGGCCGCCCCAGCTATCAAACAACTGCACTGCGTCCGCGCCGGCCCTGATCTGTCCACGCAGATACGCGATCGTAGTATCCGTTATCATCTGCAGCAGCCGATGCGCCAGTAGAGGTTGGGTATAACAGAATGCCTTGGCCTCATCGAAGGTTTTACTGCCTTTGCCCTGCACCATGTAACAAAGCAATGTCCAGGGTGCCCCCGCGAAACCAATCAATGGCACGCGTCCATCCAACTCCTGTTTCACCAGTTGTATCGCATCGAAGACGTAGTGAAGACGGTCTGCCACATCGGGGACAACGATCCTTTCCAAATCCTTTTCCGTGTGAATGGGATCGGGCAAGAGAGGCCCCTTGCTTTCGATCATCTGCACTTCGAGGCCCATGGCCTGTGGCACCACGAGGATATCGGAGAATAAGATCGCTGCATCCACGCCGATTATATCCACCGGCTGAAGAGTGATCTCGCAGGCGAGTGAGGGCGTCTGGCAGCGTTCGAAGAAGGTATATTTGTCCCGTAGTTGAATGTATTGCGGAAGATAGCGACCGGCCTGGCGCATCATCCATACCGGCGGACGGTCCAGTTTCTCCCCGCGCAATGCCTTCAACAAAAGATCATTCTTCAATTCAGTCCCTGTTTTCTTTTTCAACTCAATCGTGTCCATCATAAAAATTTATTACTGCATCTATCATTTCCTTCTTACCCGGTTGACCGGCGACGACGATCTTGTTCTTTGTATAGACCTCTATTTCCGCAGCGGTAGTTGGACCAATGGCAAAGCAAATAGCCGAGGCATCGATCGTATTGGAGGAGAAAAAACTCTTGACTCCACTCGGGCTGAAGAACAATACGGCATCGAAGTTTTCCTCCATCACCTGCGGTTGCAGCTCTGTCCGGTATACCTCTATCTCCTCTACGGCAATACCATTTGCAGTAAGCCGTTGCGGGATAGTATCCATCCTTTCATTACCACAGAAAAAAAGTACGCTGGCCGGGCGGGCGAGCATGACCTTCTTCACGAGATCGGCTGCATTGTCTCCTACGTCCTGTATGCTGCTGCCGCCGAAGTATTCCGTCACCGCATCGCGGGTTGCGCCACCGATGCAGTATATGATAAGATTGACATTCCCCTGCAATAGCTTCCCCACCGGGTGCACGGCATTCGCACTAGTGAATATGACCGTTGCCGGTTGCGCCTGCAGGCGACTGATTCGGTCACGCAATGGCTTCGTGACATCGGTAACTATCCGGATGAACGCGGCAACTTTGGTCTGCCTGTTGCCGGCATCGAGCCGTTGCAGAAGATCTTCATTCAAAGAAGCCGTGCTTAATATGTGTATGCTATCCTTCATTCTTCCTTATCGCTTCCATAATTTTATCTCCACCCTGGTCGAGTATCTCGAGTGCGGCATCCATACCGAGACTATAAGATCTTTCCAGCGGCAATTTCTTTTCTACCTTTAATTTCCTGATACCATTTACAGAGAGGAGATTGCTACGAAGTATCAACTGATCATTCTCCAACCGGGCCAATGCACTGATGGGTGCAGAACAACCACCGAGTAATGTTTTTAAAAAATCCCTTTCGGCTTTCACGCAAAAGGCCGTCGTTTCATCATTGAAGTGCCTGCATGCGTCCATCATGCGC
>DATHKS010000066.1:0-6318 GCA_035488975.1 Chitinophagaceae bacterium
TTCCGTCAACGATCCATCGTCACTGACCTTGTCGTATATCTTATATCCCTTCCATTCTCTCAGGAAGTTCATCGTGTCGGGGGTAGTGCTTTTGCTCTTCATAGTTTAATCGAGTTTAAGTGGCATGATGAGACCGATGTAAGCAGGATCCTCCTCCGTGGATACCAGGACGGCCTTCGTCTTATCGTGAATGTGAAGACGGATAGTATCATGGTCTACCTGGTGCATGATCGTGAGCAGCCGCTTTGCATTGAGAGAGATTACAGCCACAGGTCCTTCATAGGCACCCTGAACCGTAGCCTTGAGCTTGCGCTGGTAGTCCGGGTCGTCCGTCACCAACTGAATACTGCCCACCGTTTCCTTCAGGCTGAACGTGGTTTGTCTGGTGGCCAGGCTGGAGAGACACATTTTATCGAGCGCATGCATAAACGCTGCGCGATCGAGCACCAGATTTGATTCATAATCCGGCAGGATCGAATTGTAGTTGGGATATTTATCTTCATACCTCTTAGCCCATATGGTCGTTGTGCCGCTTTGGAAGCAGAGCATATTCTTTGACCAGGACACCTCGAGTTCCTTTGATCCCTGCAGCGCAGCCGCCAGTCGATGAGAGAAGTGCAGCTGATCAGCAATCTTTGACTCGCCTTCCAACTTTCTTTTGAAGAGAAAATACGAATCGGTACTGACCAGGAAGATACCCTTCGGCGTGATATCGAGGCAGGCCCGCGTGAGGGCCTTGTCGTCCTCCTTCTTGCTGGTCGTTTCCATTGCCTTCGATAGCCACCCTACAAAGGATTCATCCAGGTGTAAGGCATTCCCTTTCGGTACGGAGGGTATCTTGGCGAAGTCCTCTACCTTCACCAGGCTGTTAAATTCATAAACGTCATTATCCCCACTGAACCGTGCTTTACGTGCCGAAGGGTGCTCGATGACCATGGTGACCGATTTCAACAGGCCGACATACTTATAAACGTCCTCAAAGGGAAGAAGCAGATCAAACTCCTCGGCCGCATTCGCCTCGCACTTTTCGCTGATGGTGAGATCATTATTAGATGTGATGAACTCCACCTGTCCTTTGGTCACCCGTACCAATACATTGGACAAGGCAGGCAAAATGGGATTCGCAATTATAGCCAGGGAGAGCTTCTTAAAAGCCTTCTTTACCTGGTCAGAAGAGATACTGAACTTTTTCATTCGACTGAGGTTTTGATGTTTTCTTTCTTGGTTTATAAATATTGAAGGGATCCTGCAGCGCTTCCCTTGTCTTGTACATTCTCTTGATCAGGCATTTTCCATGCAGGCGACGAACCATCCAGAGGTTCAGCGTAATCCTCCCATCCGGGGTGTGCTTCCAGATCTTGATCTTCGGATCGATGAACCGGTCGATCGAGTCCACCGTTCGAGCGTGCAGACGTAAGAGTACATTACCCCGCCCATCGTATAACCGATAGCTCTTAGCGCCAGTGCTCAGTGTGCTCTTCTTGAGATAGCATCCCGAGAGCAGTTTAATAATGAGTGCTTTTTGTGGCGCTGTCATGTTATTTCAATTCATAAGATTCGTCAATAGATGTTGCCGGGCGATCTACGCAGATCCTCTCGTGCTGGTATTTCCGGTCATACGGATTGTGCAGCCTGGGAATGATCGCCCTGGCATTGTCCGCGGTACCGAAGTCATGGGCCTCATTCGGGTTGGATGTCAGCTCAGCCAGTAGATTTGCATCCGTGACATTTGAGCGCCGGCTCGTAGCGGATATATATCGCCGGGGCGTTGTATCGTCCGTGAATATGGTAGTAATCTTTGTGGCCATGTTGATTTTGAAAGTTGGTTTTTAAGTGAATTCATGGCGCTTAGTTTCCTTACGCCTCACGATTGTTGTTTTGACTGGAAATTTTTCTTTCGGAACCTGCTGAATCATCTCTGCCAATACCTTCGAGGAAGAGAAGGCAACTCTCAGTAAGTCTTCGAATTTTATCTGGAGGCTGAGGCATATCTCGTATTTCTCCGGGAATTTGGATGGCCCGATCTTGAAATCCAGCACTTCGATCTCCTTGCCCATTATATCTTCCATTTCGATCTTTGGTCCGACAAAGCCTTTTGTCTTTGCCTTTATGTTTAAATCCTTGAAACTTGTTGTTGTCATATAGCAGTTTTTTTAAGAGATGGTTGCAGTTCGCGTGCTTTGCCAAACCGTAATAGGAGGGAATGGATCTGGAATTGGGGTTGCGGGCAACACTGCGGGCAAAACGCTTCTTGGTTCGCTTGCGAAGGCGCCGGTGGGTATGGTAGAAAACGTAGCCCACAACGTCAATTCCATTGGACACTGGGAATACCTGGTAGTTCGATTTCAGTTCCAGTTTTAGATGGGTGGCCAGGTATTCTTGGATGATGACGCGCAGCTGATGGAGCTGCGGCTTGGTGGCAGCCGGGATAATGATATCATCCATATACCGGAAGTAGTATTGGACGCCGACGACTTCTTTTAGAAAATGATCAAGGCCATTCAGGTATAGATTCGCAAAGAAGCCGCTGAGATGGTTACCGATCGGTAAGCCGGGAGCACTGTCAATGATCTCGTCTATCAGCCCCAAAAGATCCGGGTCCTTGATTTTTCGACGCAGCTTGAATTTCAGGATCGTGTGGTCGATGTTCTGATAAAACTTCTTTACATCGATCTTCAGACAGTACTGCGTTCCGGCTTGATCGCGCAGGGCTCTCTCCAGGTCATCGCAAAAGGCCTTAACACCTTTCCCCTTGATGGAAGCATACGAGTTCGTGGTAAAGGAAGACACCAGGATCTGCTCCAGCGGAATCATGATCGCATGATGAACGATTCCGTCCGGGTAGTAGGGGAGCTTGCATATAATCCGCTCTTTAGGGTCCCTGATTGTTTTCAGAGTATAGGGAGACGTAGAATATTCGTTGTACAAAAGCATGTCGCGCAGCTCCAGCAGGTTTTCATCTCGGTTCCTGTCAAAGGCCCGTATATCGGATCGGTGCTTCTTCCCGATCCGCGCAATGGCGTCCGCTTGCTGGAGGTTCTCCAGGGTGCAAACTTGAGCGAATAAATTACCTTTTCGTTTCATGCCTTTGCTTTCATGGGTCTGCTTCCCTTTCGGTACCACAGCCCCAATTAGATGAATCATTTTTTGCCATGTGGGCAAGGCCTGCACTATCGTGAGATTCGCATAGTCGGGACGCGACGTTCGTATTCGAGTTATCGTAGTTGACATCGTTGAACGACAGCCTGAAGCCGGAAGAGTCACGCTTTTGACAGTGCACAGCCTGTTATCGGTCATTCCTGCGGGATATAAATATCCTCACAGAGATCCGGGAATGTGTCGAACATGAACTTGGTTCGGGGCTCGTCCCGAAATTGAAGGCGGGACGCGACGCCCGAAATCGAGTCATCGAAGTTGACATCGACGAACGACAGCCCGAAGCCGGAACGCTTGTTAGCATCAGGGTTTATCCAGGCCCAGAAATAGTACCTGCGCTCTGTTGGTGTGGGCTTCCACAAATTGCCTTCTTTGTCCTTATTCACTGAAGTGCGGATAATATCCCACCGGAAGGACGACCGGTGATACTGCTCCTGCGCAGGTGCCAGTCCACACTTGGAGTAATCAGGTTCAGCCAAAGGATCGCGTTCCTGGTCGGCACAGGCCGCCTCATAGCTGGTGATAGTTTTGTAATTAAACATTGTGTGTATTTTGATAATGATGAAATGATTGTTTAGCGCTTGGTCATATAGCGTTTGCAGATATCCGGGAAACGTTCAGCGATGAGTTTGTGATGATCTTCTTTTAAAAGATGAAGGCGGGACGCGACGCACGTACGCGAGTTAACGAAGTCGACATCGCGAAACGACAGCCCGAAGCCGGATTCAGGGCGCATATCCCACCAGGCTATATATTTTTTCTGTTTGGGGTCAGCCCAGTCAGGAACCTTTCCTTCGTTGAATGCCTCTATCAACACTGCCATCTCACCGCAGGCATTCAGCCAATCCTGGAAGGCGTTAGAGGGATTAGCAAAGGGCCTGACCTCTTCTATCGGACGGCCGGTTTCCACGCAGGCATCGTCGACAGTCCATATTCGATCCGCTATGTTGATATTTCGATTGAAGGTTTTTCGGCCGAATTTTTCCTCCAGCTTTTCCTTGCCTGCAGGGGTTGATTCCTGGTAGATAGCGATGATGTCGTTTTTTGATAGTTGTACTGGTACTGGTTCCATATTTAGTTTTTTGAAAAGATTACGTTAGTTAATGGGCGCCATGCGCCGTTGACGACATTTGAAATAAAGTAGTGGCCTTTGTTATCCCTCTCGATCTGCATGGTCTCTATCTTTCCGAATACATTGAGATTGCCACCCATGTCCACTACCCATCCAGTCTTCTTCGTTCCATCAGGATAGGTGAAAGGGCGCATGACTCTGCCTGCGATCTGATAGAACAGCGAAAGAGACATGGTGGATATTCCAATCAACACGGCCTCCAGACCAGGGTAATCGAAGCCAGTCGTCAGTACACCTACATTGATCACGCAACGGATGAGCCCCTTCTTGTAATTGGAAAGAATTCGCTGACGCTCTTCCGGCGGTGTCTTACCGGTGACCACGACCGCTCCCGCGATCCCAGCCGCTATGGTATTCGCTTCAGTGATGAGCGAACAGAAGATTAGAAGATTCTTTCGCTTCGCTAGGATCCGGTTGCCTACGTTGATCATCTGCTGGATCATTCCTACCGCCTTGTATTGCGCCCGGATGCTTTCCTCGGTGAAATCAGTGCCGGCTTTGTTCATCTCCAGTTTTGCGCGATCGATCATTTGCATATCGAAATACTGAAGTGGCGCCAGGTGGCCCTCATTGAAGAGCGTATCGTTCTGAATTTTGTACAGGACCTGATTAAAGACCCGGGGTGTCGTTCGGGTAATGAACTTCAGCATAGCACCGCCGGAGGCAGGAGAAAGACGGTACGGCGTGGCTGTTAAGCCCAGGACCTTCGCGCTACCAAGATCCTTCAGGAACTTGCTATACATGCCTTCTTCAGGATTGACCAGGTGGCACTCATCGATGATGATGTTTTTAAACTTGCCAAACAACTGGGGCTTTTTGTAAACCGAACCGATCGTAGCAAACGTCAGCTTGTCGACATGCTTCATGCCACCGGAGGCCGAATAGATGGATGCGCGATATCCATAAGAAAGAATCTTCTCAAAGTTCTGCGCCAGGATCTCCTTCGATGGTTGAAAGACGATGGTATTTCCCGAAAGCTCCTTGGCCGTGAGTGCTATAATCAAGCTCTTCCGGGACCCGGTAGGGCAGATGTCAATACCGTTGTAGATCTTCTTGCTTCCGAAAAACTCCAGATTGGCAGCAACGGCATCAGCTTGGTAATATCGTGGTTCAAATGGCATCAGAACGGCGAATTCTCGGAATCGTTAGTATGAGAGTCATCCAATGGCTGCTCAAATTGAATCTTGGTTTGCTTTGGATCTTCCGGCTCATCGTCGTCGGTAACTGGCATGGTGTATTTTCCTTCCATATACAATTCCACTTCATGGAAGATGAAATCGACCTCCGATTTTAGTTCATTGTAGAACTTATATCCAGAGTGGTCTTCTATCAGATAGGGAGGAGTTTCACACTTCATCCTTCCGCCGGCTTCCAAATGTTTGCTGCCGATGATGGAGATTCGTCGATCGCCATCCGATCCTTTCATTTTGATACTGTCGACGTGGTAATTTTCGGTGATCTCATGCTCATGAAATTTGTCGATATCACTAACACGTTTTCCGGCAAAAGCACCATCGATGTAAGCCAGGTGAGCCTTGAGCCTGGCCATGGCTTCAGATAAGTCGTCATCAATGATACCGGGACCCTTGGCGCCAAGTGGTGTCAGACGCTGAGGTCCTACCATGGGAACATAATCGTAATTGCAATGCAGGTCCTTGATAGTCGCAGATGTGATGATGACCTTCCGCTCATCCTTTTGTAATTCAGTCTCAAATTCCTGTTCTGGCGTCAGGTCTTTCACTTTTGATTTTGCCATGTTGGATGCCTATGTATTTACTAAATGAATGTTTGCTCTTCATTTTCAATGTTGGTACGGTGGGTGGGTTTTTATCAGGTTGGATTTTAAAGAAACCGGGAGGAGTAGACACAACTCCCGGTTATTCACTATTATAAACTTCCTTGTGAGAAGCGCGTTAAGTCAAATTTTTTTCACCATCTCGGCCACATACAGATCCACCGCCGATCTCCAGTTTCCGGATCGTAACACAACGAACTCTTGCCGCCCATCATCCCATCCACCCCACTTGTAT
>DATHKS010000067.1:0-6134 GCA_035488975.1 Chitinophagaceae bacterium
AAGCATAGAAATGGTTCATTGGAAACCGTTAAACTGAAGGCATTGCTGCATATCCAGAAATTCACCAACTGGGATGAAGATCCTTACAGTAGTATCGGCCTGCCATCCGGTGGGTGGCGACCCGTTGAGGATGGCGGCGGCAGCGGCGAGAAATTATATATCCAGACAGGCAGCAGGATGAATGATCTGAAGGATGAAGAAGAACCTCCGTTCTAATACAATTTGATAATTTGATAATGTGCCAATGTGCAAATTCGTCAATGTGCCAATTGGGACGCGCTCCGATACGAAATGCCTTTACTGACTAGGATTATTGGCACATTAGAATAATTAGCCAATTCGGCATGCTCCGATGAGAAATGTCTGATGTGATAAGGATCATTGGCACATTTGCACATTGACGAATTTGCACATTAGTATACTATGGCCCTTCCCTTTTTCTATATCGATAAATACGACGCTTCGGCAAAGGAGATCATGCTGGAGGAGGAATCTTCGCGGCATATCGTACAGGTGTTGAGAATGTCTGTGGGCGACCTGTTAAACCTGACCGATGGAAGGGGAAATCTTCTCACGGCTTCCATTGCGGAGGCGCATAAAAAACATTGCCGGGTAAAGGTGGAGGAGAGGGTGCGCGTAAAGGAGCGATCGAGGAAGGTAGCTATCGGCATTTCTCTTTTAAAAAATGCGAGTCGTTTCGAATGGTTCCTCGAAAAGGCAACGGAGATCGGCGTCGCCGAGATAATCCCTCTTATATGTGCGCGAACGGAGAAGGAAAGGTTCCGGCAGGAGAGAATGCAGGCGATACTGGTGAGCGCGATGCTGCAATCGCAACAATGCTGGCTACCGGTGTTGCATGAACCGGTGGCGTATGCGCTCTTATTTCGCCAGGAAGATCTCCAGGTATATTCTCAAAAATGGATAGCACACTGCGAGGAAGACAACAAGGAACAACTCGGCGGACTTATATCGAGCGAACATTCCCAGATCATCCTCATCGGGCCCGAGGGTGACTTCACCAGTGATGAGATCCAATCGGCCATCGGTCATCAATTCATGCCCGTTGCATTGGGAGAAAACCGGCTGAGATCGGAGACGGCGGGGATGGTGGCGGCGACGCTGCTGATAATGCAAAACAACAAACGTGAACGTGAATCGTGAGTCGTCAATCGTGAGCGTGAATCGTGAGTCGTCAATCGTGAATACAACACTCTATGATGAGAATATTCGAATCGATTAAGGTCCTGTCCTGGTCGATTCGAATATTCCTATAGCGGAGTGTATTCACGATTGACGACTCACGATTCACGCTCACGATTCACGTTTTTCCTCCTCCAGCCTCGGTTCATTCAACTGCACCACTCTTCTCTTCGCGAGGCGTTTCATCATTACCATATTCAGCAATTCAACGGCGAAGGAGAATGCCATCCCGAAATAGATGTAGTTCTTTAAATGAAGTTCGTGAGCCTTTCCCGAATCCCAACCTTCGATCACCAGGCTCAACCCGATCATGACGAGGAAGGAAAGGGCGAGCATCTTCAGCGTAGGATGTTTATGAATGAAGGAGGCGATCTTGGGACTAAACAGGAACATGATGAACATGGCTATCACAACGGCCGCGATCATTATCTCAACATGGTCGGCAGTACCGCCGGCCGTGATCACGCTGTCGAAAGAAAAGACCGCATCAATGACCATGATCTGCACGATCGCCTTGCTCAGGCTCAACGGTTTCTTGGCGCCGCCCATGGCATTGGGATCTTCCCCCTCCAGTTTGTGATGAATCTCCCGCACCGATTTATAAATTAAGAAGATACCGCCGACAAGCATGACGATGCTGGCAAGATCGAAACCTTTTCCAAAGAGAGTGAAGATGGCCTTGCCCTTTTGCGTAAGCAACCAGCCGAGCGCCATCAGGAGAAGACTGCGGGAAATGATGCCCGTGATCATCCAGATGCGGCGCGCCTTCTTCTCCTTGTGCTGCGGAAGACGGTTGATGATGATGCTTACGAAAATTACGTTGTCGATGCCAAGTACTACTTCCAGGACAACCAGTATAAGAAAACTAATAATACTCTCGCTCGTGAAAAGATGTTCCATTCAAAAAAATATTTCCGGTTTAGATCAATGTTTTACAAATGTTGCTGACGATGCCCGGGCCTTCATAGATGAAGCCGGTCCAGACCTGCACAAGCGCTGCGCCCGCATTGAATTTCTCAGTGGCATCGTCGCTGGTGAAGATGCCACCCGATGCGATCACCGGTAGCTGACCCTTCGAACGTTTGGAAATGAATTCAACAATATCGGTTGCTCTTGCCTGCAGCGGTTTACCGCTCAATCCGCCGGCGCCTATTGCGGTGATCGTGGCCTCCGGTGTTTTTAGTCCCGCGCGGTTTATGGTTGTATTGGCGGCCACGAGTCCATCGAGTTTTATTTCCAATGAAAGATCGATGACATCCTCGATCTGTTCGGGTGTGAGGTCCGGTGCGATCTTCAACAGTATCGGCTTCGAGTGCGCCTTGCCATTGTTGATCATCTGCAGGTGAAGCAATATCCGGCGAAGGAAGGTCTTCTCCTGCAATTCACGAAGGCCCGGCGTATTGGGCGAACTTACATTGACCACAAAGTAATCGACATAGGGATGAAGTTCCTTAAAGCAGATCTCGTAGTCCTTCCAGGCGTCTTCATTGGGCGTGAGTTTGTTCTTCCCGATATTGCCACCGATAATGAGGCGCCTGCTATTTTTTTCCGTCGCATCAAACGGGTGCCGCTCCCTCCACTTCTTCAGCCTGGCGGCAATGATCTTGACACCATCATTGTTAAAACCCATCCGGTTGATCAGGGCGTTGTCGGCGGGCAGTCTGAAGAGACGCGGCTTATCATTGCCCGCCTGTGGCAGCGGCGTTACGGTGCCGATCTCTATGAATCCGAAACCGAGCGCCTCGAGTTCCCTCAGGTAGCGTGCATTCTTATCGAAACCCGCTCCCAGTCCTACCGGATTCTTGAAACTGATCCCAAAGGCGCGTCGCTGAAGGGCGGGGCCTCTTACCTCGAAGGCCCGTGCGAAAAGATTCTTTATCAATCCTATGCTGCACAGCAATTTCAGCCCGTTCATGGAGAAATAATGGACCCATTCCGGGGGGAAAGCAAAGAGTATGCGCCGGAGTGTTTTATACATAGTTGGCGCGAAGATAACCCATCTTTAAAGACCGCTTTTGGATCGTATGCGAAGTGTTATTAAATTTGGTATAGAAAGTTGCATAAACAACCAATTAATATTTCTTAAAAATCAGCATATGCAGGAAGCGTATATAGTGGCCGGCTACCGGACAGCGGTAGGAAAGGCAAAGAAGGGGGGATTCAGGTTCTATCGCCCAGACGATCTTGCCATCGATGTAATAAGGGGGTTGATGGCATCCGTGCCTCAACTGGAGGCGAAGCGCGTGGACGATGTTTTTGTGGGCAATGCCGTACCGGAGGCTGAGCAGGGGCTACAATTCGGGCGCATTATTTCGGCGCGTGCGCTGGGCTTCGATGTGCCTGGCGTAACGGTGAATCGTTATTGCGCATCGGGATTGGAGACCATTGCCATGGCAACGGCAAAGATCAGGACGGGCATGGCGGAATGCATCATAGCAGGTGGTACGGAGAGCATGAGTCTCGTGCCAACGGCGGGTTGGAAGACGGTGCCCGCCTATTCCATCGCAAAGGAGGATCCAGATTATTATCTCAATATGGGACTCACCGCGGAAGCGGTGGCTAAGGAATATAAGGTGAGCCGCGAGGACCAGGATGAATTTTCCTACACTTCCCATAAGAAGGCGATCAGCGCCATCAGCAATGGATACTTCAAGTCGGGCATACTCCCAATAGAGGTAGAGGAAGTATATGTGGATGGAAAGGGTAAGAAACAGAAACGAAACTATACCGTAGATACGGATGAGGGACCGAGAGCGGATACTTCGATAGAAGTACTTGCTAAACTGAAGCCGGCCTTTGCGGCGGGTGGTGTAGTGACTGCGGGCAATTCCTCCCAGACATCGGATGGTGCTGCCTTCGTGATTGTGATGGGAGAGAAGATGATGAATGAACTGGGCCTGAAACCGATTGGACGCCTGGTGGCTTGTGCGTCAGCAGGTGTGCCGCCACGGGTGATGGGCATCGGCCCCATAGCCGCTATTCCGAAAGCACTGAAGCAGGTGAACATGAGTCTGAACGATATCGATCTCATCGAACTGAATGAGGCCTTTGCGTCGCAGGCGCTCGCCGTGATCCGCGAAGTGGGTCTCGATCCCGCCAGGGTGAACATCAATGGCGGCGCCATTGCGCTCGGTCATCCGCTTGGATGCACCGGCTGCAAACTCACCATCCAGGTGTTGAACGACATGAAGCGGTTGAAGAAGAAATACGGAATGGTGACCGCGTGTGTTGGGGGTGGCCAGGGGATTGCGGGGATAATAGAGAACCTTTAAGTCAATTTGATAATTTGGCAATTTGGTAATTTGACAATGATCCTCATGAGAAGTGCCTTCTCTTATCGTAGCACGCTCCATTATCAAATTGCCAAATTATCAAATTGTTTCGATCAGTCTTCGATGATAGTTCACCTGCCCCAAATGATATCCCAAGTGCGCAACAAGATGCACAAGCATATAACTGGTTGTTGTCTTTTCCTTGAAGACGAGCAGCGGAAAATCCTCTTCCAATTGTCCCTCATTAATTTTGTCCAGTGATCTGTCGACAACGATGATGGTCTCATCGATCATTCTCAACAGTTCTGCCTTCGGTATGTTCTTCAAAGAAAATTCGGCGTCGCGGTCGCGCGAATATTGATGATCGCCCAATGCTGCGCCGATATATGTATTCAGGTTGCCAACAAGGTGGAGCGCCAAATTTCCCGCAGGGTTCTTAATGGCTTTGTCGATCTTCCAAATATTATCTTCGTTTTTATAGGACTCAATTTCCTGTCGCAATTTGCCGAGATCGCGGCGAAAGATTTCTTTTAATATGTTTTGTAACATGTGTTGATTTTTACGAAGGCAGATTGTAAATTTAATGCAAGGTTATGATGGAATTTTCCGGGTGGGTGAGGAAGTAAAACAAAGAAGAGGTAATTCATACTTTCCTCAAACGGCATGAAAGCAACTTTTTAATTCTTTATAGAAATTGTTTTTGTCAGTTCTGTCCGGTAAGCCGGACACCTGTCCGTCGCCAAGCTCTATGATTATTAGTTCACCATTAGCCTGCCTGGCGATATCCATGCTGAAAAAGTTGCTTTCAATATTTCTTGCAATCTCTTCAAATAGCGTAATATCGGGCCTTAAAAGATCATATTCTCCTTCTTCCCAATAATCGTAAATTCCTACTAGTCTGCCATTGCAAAAAAATAGACGGTATTCTTCTTTCAAAGGCATTCCACTTTTGGAATGCATCGTCAGCTCCTTTAACGGTACGTAGTCCCGGATGACTATTCCTTCATTCAAATAGTTTCCACGAAGTTGTATAAGATTTTCTATTGTCTGATTGAGTTTTACTGAGTCGGAGGCGTTTTCGACAAAGCAAGCTGTATACCAATCGTGTTTTTCAGATTTCACATAGTCTTTGACGATTACGGCATTGTTTCCAAATTTTTTGGCCTTTTCCATAAGCCTCGACCGGCTATTTTCATTAGACAATTTTTCGAAAACGGTCTTCGGTGTATAGGATTCAATAAACCGCAAGCTGTCCGGCAAGTAATGGCAGTTCTGATACTCGGTGGAATTGTTAAAAAGTTTAAAGTTCTTTGATAATAACTCGTTGTAGAGAACTGCGTATTGTTTTGGGGTGAGCATCCAGCCGCGGTAAATAATAGGTGTTAGTTCGCTGGTCGTGCTAATTCGGCGAGTTCCGCTTTTATAATCATTAGAATTAATAAAATCATCAAAATTGAAAATCATCGTTTTAAATCCATTGCTTACCGCGCTTGAAAATTCCCCGTTAAAATCAGGGTCTACCTTATTTTTATCAAATGGGCTTTCGCAAAATAATATGTGAGGTAAAGATGACATGTGGTTATAGTGGAACTATTCCTCTTATTGGAGAATAGGTTCCAAAAATAACACAAAAAGTATCGGCAGATAAGCTGTGACTTCTGA
>DATHKS010000068.1:0-2718 GCA_035488975.1 Chitinophagaceae bacterium
TTCACTATTCTTCCATCCCATGGCTCAACTTTACTTCTCTCAGCCATGCACGGGCGTTTGGCTTCGGGGACAGCATTCCAAAGATCTCCTTCGGAAAAATGTCGGTGAATGGGGATAGAAGGACCATGCCGGTATCACTTCATGTTCATCACGGCCTGATGGACGGCTACGAAGTGGGGCAGTTCGTTGATAAATTCCAGGCATTACTGGATCAATGATGGATGCGGCTGTCATTAGCTCCGCGACAGGACCCAAATCATTCGGTCATTACAAAGTATTCATCTTCCAGGATCGTGAACCCCTTTCCGCCTTATTTTTTGCCGGTAAGAAATGCATTCACACTTTTCGTGCTGCTTCATGTCCCGGTAGGGACATTTGGTTTGTACGCCCAGGTATAAATCGCTGCGTTCCGTAGGAACGCCTCACGGCCGATAGCCTTTTCAAGCGTTCCGCTGGAACGCATGTCTTAAAATTGAACAATGTCTACAAACCAATTGTCCCTCCGGGAAAGGACCCAAATCATTCGATCATTCACAAAATATTTGTCGTCCGGAACCGTGAGTCCTTCCCGCCTCCCCGGTCTATTTTTTTTGCCGGTAAGGCGGTAAGACGCGAAACAGGGATTTGTCTTGTAATGTTCATGGGAACTGGCTGCAGCCGAAAACACAATCATTATTGTTTAAATAGAGCATCCATCGTCACTTCATTTTGAACCAGGCCGGTATAGTAGGTATTCTGCTTCACCCCGTATGTGGTTACCATCGTCAGGAACAAGGTCTTCTTTGTCTTTGTTGTGGCTTTGAACACCTTCAGCTTATTCCCGAGCTCGGCCGCATATTTCTTATCGATCGTGTATTGCGAGGTGGAGAATTTCATCTCGCAGATATTTATACAATGGTCTTTCCGGTCGAGGAGGAGATCGACCTGCGCACCTTTTGTTTTTTCCTGTGGGATATTTCGCCAGGCCGATGTCTCCGTATGCACGCCCGCTATTCCAAGCGCCTGTTTCAATTCCCCTATGTGTTTCTGGCAGGTGGACTCGAAGGCGAAGCCACCCCAACTGGAGTAAGAGGAACCGGAGGCGAGGCGAAGCCATGTTCCCGCACCGGTTGCCCTTGCGCCTTCAATGAATTTGAGATAGAAGATGGAATATTCATCCGAGAGTTTGTAGATGCTGTCTTTTGTATTCTTATCAAATGGAATATAGGGAGTGATGAATCCCGATTCTTCCAACTCCTCGAGCAGGCGCGTGGTGGTTCCCCCGGAGGAGAGACCGCACGCTTCTATGATCTCATTCCTCGTCAGGCCGGCATTTTTTTTGGCCAATGCCTTTACTACTGCAATATGGTGCTGGGCATTTGCAAAAAGCGATTGATATAGATTCTTAAATTCTTCCTTTAGCACTCCATCTTTCGTGAAGAAGGAACGGTCTATGTGCTGGGCCGCGCTTTCTCCCGGCTGAATGGCCTTCAGGTATTGAGGGATGCCACCCATTGCCATATAGAGTTGCAATAACTGGTAGCGGTCGAGGTTTACTCCCCGTCCCCGCAGGTATTTTTCAGTGTCACCCAATGTAAACGGCAATAGCCGGATGGTCTGACTGATCCTGTTGTGCAGTCCGCCCCTGTTCCGGACAATGTTCTCTATCATCCATGAGGCGGCAGAGCCGCAGATCACTACAATGAGGCCCGGTTGCCGGGAAGCCCAGGTATTCCAGAAGTGTTCAAAGGCCTGCAGGAACCCCGACCTGGGCGTATGGATCCAGGGGAATTCATCGAAGAAGATGACCGACTTCTTCTTTTCTTTCCTGTTGCTCAAATACTGTTGCAGCAGGTTGAAGGCCTTTAACCAGCTGCCGGGAATGGCCAGGGGAGCGGGACTCTTGAATGCCTTCTGTAGCGAAATAGTGAAATTCTCCAGCTGGTCAATAAAACTTGCCTCATGGATCCCGGTAAACTCAAAGGCCATTTGCTCTTTATATACGGAGCGTATGAGGAAGGTCTTGCCAACGCGGCGCCTGCCATACAGGGCGATCAGCTCGGCTTCTTTGGAGACCAATGCCTTCTCCAATAATGTTCTTTCTATTTCCCTTCCCGTTAGCTTTTCCATGATTTTATAACCAGCCAAAAGTAACAAAAATTGCATGATTTGGACAAGTATAAAAATTTATATTCAGCCAAAACTCCAGCTAAAAGTAGGTTTTGGACAAATATAATATCAAGGAAAAGAGCCGGGCGCATGCATAAGCTGCAGGAGGGTGCGGTTAGGCGAATGGCCTCATCGACCGGTATCACGATGCGAGTGGCGGACAGCATCGGCATCGGCGGGATTCAGCAAGGCTTCGATCTGGTCAGCCCCGGGCGCCGCTGCGGAAAGGAGTTGCTCGAGTTTATCGAGCCGGCGCGAATACTCTCTACTGGTCAGGTATTGAGATACTGCCAGGAAGATGGTAAGAAGCAACGCCGCTATGGAGAGGCGGTAAGATCTCTTGATAAAGAGTTTAGGCGTATTCATGATCATTTCAGTTGAATGATGAAGAAATTATTGCATCTCGATTGAGAAGGTACGAAAAAGAGCCAATTTGATAATTTGACAATATGCCAATTGTGCGTGCTATGCGAGGTTTTTGTGGTCCTTGTGTTCTCTGTGGTTCAATACAGGAACCACTAAGGCACGAAGGACACGAAGAAACGCAAAGAAATACAGGTTAAGGGTTTC
>DATHKS010000069.1:0-9036 GCA_035488975.1 Chitinophagaceae bacterium
ATGATCCAGACCGATGATCCAATGCAGAAGAGATCGGCTCGCCAGGCGCGTTAAATGTTAGGATTTTCAGAATGATCTTATTATAGATACCCTATTGTTAACCGTTTGTACCGTAGTTCGTAGTTTTGCGCCATGTCTGTGTTTAATCAGTCCCGTAGCCGTATCATCCGCCTGATTTTTCTCCTGGCATTCGTCATTATTATTGCCCAGTTATTTCATCTCCAGGTCGTATCCGGAAAATACAGTAAGCTGGCAATGGACAATGCCGTTTTTCCAAAGATCGTATACCCCGAACGCGGCATCATTTACGACAGGAAGGGCAAGGCCATCCTGAATAATGCGATCATGTATGACCTGATGGTAACGCCTGCCGAGGTGAAGAACTTCGATACCTTATCCTTTTGCCGTTTCATGGAGATCGATACCGCCGAGTTTGTCAAGAGAATAAGGGACGCGGTCTTCAAGAACAAATCGGTCCGTCCTTCCGTCTTCCAGGCGCTTCTTACTCCGCAAATGCAGATCAGGTTCGAAGAGAATAGCTGGCGTTTTCCCGGCTTCGCCCTGGTAGACCGTCCCGTGAGAGTGTATCCATACAATGTTGCGGCGCATATTCTCGGTTATATCAATGAGGCCGATGTGCGCGATATCGAGCGCTCGGGAAATTTCTATCGCATGGGAGATTATGTCGGGAAAAGCGGGCTGGAATCCTATTATGAAAAGGTACTGATGGGGCAACGCGGCGTTCAACACCTGATCAAGGATAACCATAACCGCCTCGTGGGAAGTTATGAGAATGGCATCTTCGATACGGCGGCCACTGCCGGCCGCGGCCTCCGGACATATCTCGATATCGAATTACAGCAACTTGCAGAACGCCTGATGACGAATAAGGTAGGTGCGGTGGTTGCCCTCGATCCGAAGACCGGTGGAGTGCTTGCCATGTCATCGGGACCCACCTTCGATCCTAATCAACTCACCGGTCCCGATAAGAATAAGAACTATGGCAGGCTCGTGCTGGATGTTGCGGCGCCATTATTGAATCGCGCCATCAAGGGCCAGTATCCGCCCGGATCTACCTTCAAACCGCTTGGCGCATTGGTGGCATTGGATGAGGGCGTCATCACTCCATCCTATGGTTTTCCCTGTCCGGGGCGCTATTTACTTTGTGGAAATGGAAAGCCGGCCTGTACCCATTCCGGAGGAGGCCATGCCGCGAATCTTCGCCTTTCAATCGCGAATTCGTGCAACTCATACTACGTGCATGTGTATCGTCTCGCCGTCGATAACCCTAAGTTCGGCAGCGTGAGGAACGGCTATATGCAATGGAAGGGCTACATGAACAAATTCGGACTCGGCACGCGGCTCGGTGTCG
Organism: Chitinophagaceae bacterium; assembly: GCA_035488975.1. Classification (GTDB taxonomy): domain Bacteria; phylum Bacteroidota; class Bacteroidia; order Chitinophagales; family Chitinophagaceae; genus DATHKS01. Next base: position 1,373 of record DATHKS010000069.1, read on the forward strand.
ATCTTCCGAGCGAGGATATGGGCAATATACCGGATACAAGTGTATATGATAAGGAGTATCGTGGTTCCTGGAGCTCCTGCACCAATCTTACACTTGGCATCGGCCAGGATAAGATGACGGCAACGCCCATGCAACTGGCGAATGCCATGTGCATCATCGCCAACCGCGGATATTTCTATACGCCGCATTTCGTGAACACGATCGACAACGAAGGCGTAGCAGATACATCGCTCATGAATAAGTTCAGGCAGAAACATGAAGTGCTGACGCATATCTCCGACGATGCCTACCAATCGGTGATCGATGGCATGGAGGATGTGGTGACGATGGGCACTGCCCGGGTAGCGCAGATACCGGGCATCGATGTTTGCGCGAAGACGGGAACCGCCGAGAACTATACGATACTCGATGGAAAGAGACTGAAACTGCCGAACAACTCGATGTTCGTTTGCTTCGCGCCGAAGGAAAATCCAAAGATCGCTATCGCAGTTGCTGTGCAGAATGCCGGTTTCGGCGCCACCTGGGCTGGTCCCATAGCCAGGATCCTGCTCGAGAAGTACCTGAACGATACATTGCAGACGAAGAGCCAGGTGGACCTGGAACGTATCGAGGGTACCAACCTGATGCCTGCCTACCTGAAGAGACTTCAGTATAAAACGGATTCGATCCGGGCGTTTGATTGGTACAACAAGACAAAGGACAGCTCCTATATTCTAAAATATACCTACCAGCAAACGAAAAAGCAACCCATTAAGAAAAAGGAAGAACCGGCCCGGCGTAGAAGCGATGAACTGGTGGCGATGATCCCGGATGAAAAGTTCCTGTATAAATTCCGATCCCCTATTTTTATACTTTCATGAGCCAACACAACCCCGCTATATCTAAAGGAATCGACTGGAGCCTAATCTGGATCTACCTGCTATTGGCCGCTATCGGCCTCACCGCCATCTTCGGCGCTACCTATAAAGAAGGAGATGCGATCTTCCAAAGCTTCATCGGCTTCAAGACCGACTATAGCAAGCAGCTTTATTTCTTCGGCGTGGCGATGGTCCTCGGCCTGTTCATTCTCCTCACGGATAGTAAATTCTTTTCGGCGACGTCCAATATCTGGTATGTCGCGGGCCTCCTCATGCTGCTGATCGTTTTCCCGTTCCATTCGAATATCAAGGGAACCGAATCCATCATAAAGCTCGGGGGCTTCAATTTTCAGCCGGCGGAGTTTTGTAAGATATGCGTTGCGCTCGCGCTGGCGAAGTATCTCTCGCGACCGGATACCGACTTCAGCAGGACGCGCTCCCAACTCATTGCAACCGCCATCGTGCTGTTGCCTGCCGCGCTCACTATCCTGCAGAAAGAAACAGGGCTCGCATTGGTCTTCTTTGCATTCTTCCTGGTGATGTATCGCGAAGGGCTGCCTGCCGGCATTCTCGTTATCGGTTTTGCAGTGGCTGCTCTCGTCGTCGCTACCCTGTTGCTCGAGAAAAATACATTGGCGATGGTATTGACGGGTCTTGCTGCACTGGTGGCATTCCTGATGCGCAGGCAGATCAAGCGGGACAAGTCGCTACTTGTCAGGATCGTTGTTCTTACCGTGCTATGTGTCGGTATCCAGCGCTTCGGTGTGCCCATTATTTTCAAGAATGTCCTGGCGAAACACCAGGTGGAGCGTATCTACAGCACCATCGGGCGGGATGTACCGGAGGAGTATATGAAAATGACGGGACCCAGTGAAGGCAAGCAGGTAAATACGGCGGACTATAATGTAAAGCAGTCGAAAATTGCAATCGGTAGCGGTGGCATCCTCGGGAAGGGATTGTTGAAGGGTACGCAGACAAGGTATGGATTTGTTCCGGAGCAACGAACCGACTTCATCTTCGATACCATCGGTGAAGGCTTCGGATTTACAGGCTGCTTCATCCTCATCATAATTTACCTGTTGTTATTGTTTCGCATCATCACTGTTGCCGAGCGGCAGCGAAGTGTGTTCAGCCGCGTATATGCGTATGGGGTGGCCGCGGTATTCTTCTTCCATATTGCCATCAATGTGGCCATGACCATCGGTCTCGCTCCCGTGATTGGCATCCCACTGCCATTTATCAGCTATGGGGGTACATCGCTCCTCACATTCACGATCCTTCTTTTCATTCTCATCCGTCTCGACGCCGACCGCCAAATGGTGTTGCGTTAATATCGATATTTGCAGAATGAAAATAATTCCACTGTCCGAAGGAAGCTTCACCATCGATAAGACCAAACTCTTTGTACCATTTGACGAGAGCGAGGATGATCTCCAGGCGAGGCCCACCGGGAGCCTGCTCGTGGAAGTTCAGCCATTTGTCGTTATTACACCAACCGATATCCTGTTACTCGATACCGGGTTGGGATTCTCCGACCAAAATGGAAAGATGCAGGTGCATAGTAACCTGGAGAAGGCCGGGATCGATCCGGCAAGCATCACGAAGGTGCTGATGAGCCATCTCCACAAGGATCATGCAGGCGGTGTCTCGGAAGACAGCGATCGCACTAAACTCTGTTTCCCCCAGGCAAGCTATTATATACAGGAAAGGGAATTTAAATTTGCTTTGGAAAAAGGAGCGCCATCATTTATCCCGGAGGAGCTTGAAGTATTGAAGGATTCTTCGCAGGTGGTATGGCTGCAACAGGACAGCGGCGTGATCGATGAATACATAAAATACCAGGTCACTGGTGCTCACTCACCTTACCACCAGGTGTTCCGGATCGAAGCGGACAACGAGATCGTTTTCTTTGGGGCGGATGATGCGCCGCAACTGCAGCAGATGAAACACCGCTTCGTGGCGAAATACGATTATGATGGAAAGAAAGCGATGGAACTGCGGAGGAAATGGTGGGAAGAAGGGGTGGGGTGGACGTTTTTGTTTTATCACGACATTGAGTCTGCTGTGCTGAAGAGATAATTATCGAATTAGAAAATGTGCCAATTAGCCAATGTGCAAATTAGGCGTGCTACGATCTGTGGTGACATTGCGAATAAGGATCAGTGGCACATTGGCACATTTTCTCATTGGCTAATTTATCCTTTGTTCTTTCTCTCCTGCCTTATTCGCCGGATCTCCTGTATGAACACCTTTTGGTGGCCGAAGACCTGGTTGCTTCGCTGCTCACCGATGATATCCTTGAACTGGTTACGATACCGGAGCTGCACTTCCGCCACTTTCTGGCGGCGCAGGATATCGTCATTCTTATTCTCGCGTAATGCCTTTCTCCAGTCCTTGAAGTAGTTGATGAAGACGGGAGCGAATTTCTTCGACTCGTCATTGGAAAGATTGAGGCGCTTCTGGATGTATTCACTCATCTTATCCCTGATGCTCTCATTATCATCCTTGTCATCGTCTTCCTGGGCGAAGAGCCCGGTGAAGCAGACCAGCAGCAAACTTGATATCAGGAAAATGCGTTTCATGTTAATTCAATAATATATCATCATCATCATCCGAAAGGGGATCGTCGGTTTGTGTATCGTTCAGGAAATCCTGGATCTCCTTATCGGGAACATTCTTCATCAGGTTCTTTATCTCATCCTGTGCGGCCATGGCCACTACAGGCTGTTGTTTTTCATCAACGAGCTCAACAAAATGATCGATATCTTCTGTACTGACCTTCGTCATATTCTTTTCCACCCATGCATACGAATCTGTAGCAGGCTTGTCGGAGCCGTTGTTGCCCCTGTTGAGGAAGAGCACACTGGCTATGGCAATAAAGCCGACCACGACGGCTGCCGCTGCATAACGGTACAACCTGCGCGCACCCATGGTGATCACCTTCGCCACAGGCTTCTCCTCATTCTCCATCCTGGCCCGGAGCGTATCGAAATAACCGTCGGGAACGGAGTAAGGGGTTTCTTTCTTCAACCCACTCAATAGAGGCGAGAGGGTTTCCAACTCTTCCTGACTCGATTCAAAATCGCTATTGACGATCTCCAATTGCTCAAAGTAACCATCGGGGATCGAATAGGGAACTGTCCTGGAGATTCCGTTCAGCAACGGAGAAAGATGACCCAGCTCTTCACGAGGGTTAACGGCATCAAAAGCCCGTACCCGCTGCATGACCTGCCCGGCAAGCCCTTCAAAATAACCCGGGGGGACCCGGTAATCAGTGGAAGGAGTGGTGTCGGCTAGGAGGCTGTTGAGATCTTTTAATTCTTTTAATATGTTATCCTTTTGTTCCATTTCTACGCACCTGAGACGAAATTTCTTACTTAAAGTTTAATGATTCTTTATATAATCCTCTATTTTTTTCACTGCGTGATGATAGCTGGCCTTTAAGGCTCCCTCGCTCGTTTCCAGTACCCGGCTCATTTCCTCGTATGGCATCTCGTCATAATATCGAAGATTGAATACAATTCTTTGTTTTTCAGGTAGTTGCTGGATTCCAAGCTGCAGTTTCCATTCCAGTTTTTTGAAGTCGAAATGCTCGTCCGCCCTCACCTTATTGCTAAGGCCGCTTTCGTCCTCGTCCAGGCTTACCGAAGCCCGCTTCTTCTGTTGCTCCAGGAAGCTGAGGCACTCGTTGGTGCCCACCCGGTACAGCCAGGTATATAGCTGGCTATCTTCCCTGAAATTCTCCAGCCCTTTCCATACCCTGATGAAGACGTTCTGCAGCACATCATTCGCATCGTCATGGTCCACCACCATTCTCCGGATATGCCAATAAAGCTTTTCCTGGTATTTTTTAATGATAGCAGTATAGGCCTTTTCCTTCGTGGTAGGATCGCGAAATGCCAATAACAACTCTGTGTCACTTGCCGCGTTTAGCGCCATGCTGCTGGTTTTGTAATAATAAGAACCGTAATATCCATCATTGTTTAATGAATTCTTATAAAAATAAAAAAGCAGGCCCAATTAATGTCGACCCTGCTTTGCATTATCTGCACAATTAACTAACCGTTTTTCTTTCGCTGCATTACCTTCTCCGCTGCTGCTACGATGTCTGGTATATCCAGCCCGTACTTCTTCAACAGGTCTAACGGCTTTCCGCTTTCCCCAAATGTATCTTTCGTTCCAACATATTCGATAGGTACCGGGAAATTTTTTGCGGCGCAATGCGCGATCGCATCACCCAGGCCACCGATGATGTTATGCTCTTCGGCGGTGACCACGCATTTTGTCTTCCGGATGGATTTCAATACGGCCTCTTCATCGAGCGGTTTCACCGTGTGCATGTTGATCACCTCCACGCTGTAGCCCTTCTCCTGCAGAATAGCCCCGGCCTGTATCGCATACCACACCATGTGGCCACACGCGAAGATGCTCACATCCGTTCCTTCCGAAAATACCTGTGCCTTGCCAATGGTGAAGTCGCCTTCCTTGGTGAAGATGGGCCAGACGGGTCGACCGAAACGCAGGTAGACGGGTCCAACATATTCTGCAACCGCCAATGTCGCGGCCTTGGTCTGGTTATAATCGCACGGAACAATGACCGTCATACCCGGCAGCATCTTCATCATGCCGATGTCTTCCAGGATCTGGTGTGTTGCACCGTCCTCTCCCAATGTAAGGCCGGCATGCGAAGCGCATATCTTGACATTCTTATTGCTGTAGGCTACCGACTGGCGGATCTGGTCGTACACCCGGCCCGTCGAAAAATTCGCGAACGTAGTAGTGAAAGGGATCTTTCCCCCAATCGTCAGTCCCGCTCCAATACCGATCATGTTTGCCTCTGCAATCCCGCATTGGATAAATCGTTCCGGGAATTCTTTGATGAACTGGTTTAGTTTCAGCGAACCCGCCAGGTCTGCGGTAAGCGCCACTATGTTTGGGTTTTTGCGTGCAGCTTCCACAATGCCATCGCCAAACCCGCTTCGCGTATCCTTGTTTCCGGTTGACTGAATATCCTTTAACGACATAATATAGAATTAGAGGGACAAAAATAAGGTAAAGAAGCCAGTTAGGAGGCCGGGATGGAGGGCTGTAACCAGCTTTGTATTGATCAGAAATGTGGAAAACGCAGCCGGGCTTGCATTGAAAATTAATTTAATTCCTTTGACTGTCCCCCGAAGATCGTTGCATCGGTCTTCAGTTTCTGCTCCCATTCCCAGGCCGTGCTCATCATTTCATCCAGGGAGAATTCAGGATTCCACCCCAGTTTGGTGCGGGCGAGGTCATTGTTGGCGTAGATGGCAATCACATCGCCGGGACGGCGTGGTCCTATCTCGTAGTTGAGTTTAACTCCACTCACTTTTTCGAAAGAACGTATGGCCTCCAGCACGGTGACACCATTTCCAGTACCCAGGTTGAATACTTCGCAGAGTACCGAATTTCTTTTCTCCTCCAGGTATTGGATGGAAAGCGTATGTGCATGTGCAATATCGCTGACATGGATGAAGTCGCGGATGCATGATCCGTCGCGCGTGTCGTAATCGTCGCCGAATACGGTAAGCTTCGGCAGTTTTCCGACGGCGGTCTGTGTGATGGCAGGCACAAGGTTCTGCGGCCGTCCGATAGGCATCTCGCCGATCTGTATCGAAGGATGCGCGCCTACCGGGTTGAAGTAACGCAGTAAGATGCATTGTGTGCCCGCACTCTTGGAGAATTCATTGATGATCTGTTCCCCCATTTGTTTGGTATAGCCATAGGGAGACTCGGCCGGTTTCGGCGGCGTCTTCTCGGTTACGAGGATATTATCCGGGTTGCCATACACAGTACAGGACGAGGAGAAGACAAAGAAGGGGATATCGAACTCCTGTACGCATTTCAGCAGGTTTATCAGCGAATTGATATTATTATCGAAGTAGATCAGCGGCTTCTCTACCGACTCATTCACGGATTTATAGGCCGCGAAATGAATGATACCCTCGATATTGTCATTTTCCTGGAAGATCGCAAAGGTGTCATCGAAATTGCAGAGATCAACCTTATAATTTTTAACCTTCTTCCCGGTGATCCTCTCCACGCCCTCCAGGATGGCGGGGTTGGAACGACTGTTGTTATCGACGGAAATTACGTCATAACCGTTCTTGATAAGATCCACGATGGTGTGAGAGCCGATGTAGCCGCAGCCGCCTGTTACGAGTATTTTAGCCATAGAAAAAATTCCCGGCAAAAGTCTGGATTTTTTTTCAATCAGGTTGAATAAGTTCAGCTGTGCAGAAAATGAACCAGGTAGTACACTCCCGCCGCTATGAGCGCGCTTACGGGAATAGTGAGGATCCAGGCCCAGATGAGGTTAACCGTCACGCCCCAGCGAACGGCCGAAAGCCTTTTAGTGGCCCCTACGCCCATAATGGCGCCTGTGATGGTATGGGTGGTGCTGACGGGTATCCTTAGCGATTCGGTAATGAACAGCGTGAGAGCGCCTGCAGTCTCGGCAGCGACCCCTTCAAAGGGAGTGACCTTGGTGATCCGCGTTCCCATCGTCTTCACGATCTTCCATCCCCCGCTCATTGTGCCGAAGGCGATGGCGGAATAACAGGCGAGCGGCACCCACCATTCCATATGACTAAGGTTGTAGCGAATTGGATCGTGAACGATCAATGCCGCCATGATGACACCCATTACCTTTTGCGCATCATTACCTCCATGACCCACGCTGAAGATGGCCGATGAGACCAGCTGCAGCCTCTTGAACCACTGGTTCGCGCGGTGAGCGTTGAGGTTGCTGAGATAAAGGGAAAATATCGCGATGATCAG
>DATHKS010000070.1:0-6033 GCA_035488975.1 Chitinophagaceae bacterium
GAATCCGGGCGAATGCGTGTGTGCTTTTTTGCAGCAATACAAGGATTAGGAATTGGTAATTGGGAATAAGGAATATGGCTGATCTTTGAAAAATCTTCTCATAAGGCCTAATTCCAAATTACCCATTCCAAATTCCTAACCTCCATCAGCCTTAATCAACTCATCGGCTTGATGACGAAGTCGCCGGCCCAATCCAATAGCTTCATTACTTCAATCTGCGGTTCTGCCTCGAGCCCGCTTTCATCACGTTGCTTTTGAAACGATTTGAAAGATGGCACATTAAGCAATTCCTTCTGGATGCTTTCTGTCCGGTACTGGGAAATGTGAATGAAGGTCTTCCCATCGGCGCCGAGGTACACGGTGTAGCGGAAGTCATCTGCATTGAGGTCGCGGAAGTCCTCGAGGAAAGTGAGTATGTTTTGTTGATTCTTTGCGGCGAATGCCGCACTTACCGTATAGGTAACTTTCACGGTGATCATGGCTGAATAGTTTTTATGTAAGTTGAGTTCAATGTGCCAATTAGCCAATTTGTAAATGTGCCAATGATCCTAATTCGAAATGTCATTACAAATCGTAGCACGCCTAATTTGCATATTTACAAATTGGCTAATTGGCACATTTGCGATCTTAATGAGACTCACTTTTTCCTTGAGCCGGTTTTCTTTAGAGCTGCTTTCTTCGCCGGCCGCTTCTTTTGCGCCACGGCTTTCGTGATCGTCTTTCCCTGCATCAGTTGCTTTTTATCCTTGACCTTGCCCAACGAATTGGCATAAGCTTCCTTCACGAGTTTCTTGATATAGGCTTTAGGGAATTCCTTTTCATTCTTTACCAGTAAATACCGGTATTGATTTCCTTCTCCGATCAGTTTCTTCCCGGGATCGGCTATCTCGGCGCCCCAATAGAAACCGAAATGGACATTGTTGCTGCTGCGCCCGATGGCAATCGAGCAGAAGGTGTGACCGAGGCGATCCGTTGGCGACCAGCCAAATGCCACCGCGTTGTAGTTATCGTAGATCAATTCATTTGCACTGGGATAGAGATCCCAGACAAAGGACCTGAGCCATAAGACAAGGTCTTGAGTGGCCTGATCGAAGGGCTTGATGAATTTCATCAGATCCTTTACTTCTTCTTTGCTCATGCGGCTTAATTGGCAAGGAATATAACAATTACGGTTTCTTCACCAGCCGGTAACCGGTTGTCCAGTCGCCCTCCATAAAGGTAGCCGCCGTGCCGGAGGAGACGAAAATTTTCTTTGAGAAATTAAACCAGGACCGGTCGGTCAACTGGTCGATGGAGAAGTAGCGATGAATGGGCTCGAGGTAATAGACGATCTTATCCTCCTCCCGCTCGGGGCAGGGCGGAACGAGGCAGGGATTTACATGCCGTTGTTTTATCCTGGTTGGGATGATCTTGTACGTATTCACCAATTTTCCATTCCGGAAATGAGAGAGTCCATCCGCGGAAGATATGCGTAGTTCGTCGCCCGTCGCGAGGCCCTTCATGATGGTATCGACCACCTGGGTTACTATGAAGCTGACGGGATAGGGAAATGGGTTGGTGGATCCGGTGATTGGTGTACCCGTCGGTGTTGAGGTCGACAGGACTGCGGTCCAAAGGGTCCTCAATTTCTTCTTTTTAATGAAGTCGTCTTTGCTTAAACTGCCCTTGGCAACAACACCGGCATATCCGCCAACGGAGAAACTGCCTGCCACCATGCAAAGCGAATCATAATAGGTAATGGTTGTCGCACAGTCATGACAGTTCTTGTCAACCGGCTTTGCATCATTAAAATAATAGAGCTTCCTTCCACCCATCAACACTTCTTCGATAGCGGTAATACCAGCGCTGGTCAGTGAATCCGACCGGCTAATGGCCTGGTCGATACACGGAGGAACCGCCATGTCCGCGAGATGTGCAGCAAACAGGGGCGACTTCGCCTCAGGAAAATCGGCCGCTGTATAACCGGGAACGATGTACACAAGCGGTGCAAGGCCGATAGTGAAACTGGCAACCTTTTTACAGGAAGAATCATAGTACGCCACACCGTTTTGGCAGTCCATGCACTTGAGTGAACGTTTAATATTAAAGGCATAAACGCTGCGTCCATCTGTCAGCCTCATAGTTCGTGAGTACCGCGAATTACCATTCTTCAATGCAGTCATACACGCGGGTAGTTGCTGCCCAATCGTGATGACCGGAAGGAAGCAGATGAGCGCTATTGCCAAAGCCAGGAATATCTTATGCCTCATATTTATTTCACTCTTTATTGACAGGTACCGAAGATCGCTAATCCCAGGCAATTATAGGCTTTGTCTCATTCGTGACAAGAACATACGTCGAATTCTTACCCTCGACAGATGTGACTACGATCTTGAAGGTCTCACTCCAGCCACGGTTGCGAAAATCGATCGTATCAATTCTCCAAAAACCCTGCCCGTCTGCCTTCGCCTTTATTTTCTTAACAGATCCTGTTAAGGGGCCGCTACCCCTGAATAACTTTCTCTTTTTTTGATCGGTTCCTAATTCATAATAGGTGGAGGAAACAACAATAACAATTGCGGAGCCGGGCTTTGCGGTTCCCTGCACCGATACCTTGCCTGTTATTTTTCTTCCGGTGAGCGGGGCCGTTATCCGTAGCCGGGTGTCGACGCCGTTGCTTTTATCGTCGCCTTTAGAAAGAAGAACGGAGGCCGAGGCAGGCGTCACTACAATAGCGCATTGGTAGAGCACAGCGAGGAGAAGACTTTTGTGTTTATTCATGGAGCTGATGATTGATTGTTCGACCGTGGCCGGTCATTTGAATAGATTCGTCGATGAATGAAGGGTGCCTTTTTTCTAAGCACCCTTCATCATCTATCAGGCCGGCGTCGCCGTTATTACAAAGCGGATGGTAAATACTCGTCCGTTGAAATTGATCTGGACGTCTTTTGTCATCGACCCACCACCTGAGGTGATCACATCCCTGATATAGACGATCTCTTTTTTCTTCGGGTTCGCATCGTTTGTGGAGCCGAATACTTTTGTTGCATACATGGCGATATAGTCCGTGAACAACTCTACCCTGGCCGCACCGTCAAGGATGTCTGCCTGCTTCACCTGGTAAGACACTGCCCTGTTAATATCGGTAGAGCGGGTGAAATTGCGTGGGGCTTCTGCCTTGTACATCGACTTGAAGGGTTCGTTTGTTTCCATCCAACACAGTAATGGTACGAGGATGCTGCCCGGCTGAAACACTTGCTTGTCCCAGGCATAGAAATTCGCATATTGTTTCAGGCCAAACTTTACTTCCTCGTTCTTGGAGTTCAATATCATCATCAGGTTGATCTTCACATTATACTTCAGTTCCGGTTGGATGGGGACACACTGCTGGTAGGTGAAATTATCCGTTGCACTTTCATAGCGCATGCCACTCATCGCCATGTTGCGGAAAGTAAATTTGATCGGAACCGCATTCTGCGTGGTGGTGGTACGGAGATAATTGTTAATGGCATCGCGTACCGATGCTTCTGTTGCATTGGGTACTTCGATGGAGGCGGCATTTCCGCCGACGAAATATAATTTCACCTTGGTGGACTGGGAGTTCATGCCATTGATCATATCGAGACCTGCGTAGCCGCCGGCAAAACCGGAAGTGTAGCTGGCCTTGAAGTCGGTGAACATTTTCTCATCCTTGAATTCAGTCTCCAATACCCCGAGCACCCGGCGACCATAGCTCACGGAGGCCATGAATAGTGCGCCGGTCTGTGCGTCGTTGTTGCGGTCCTGGAAGAAGCCGGCGGTGTCGCCTTCCGGTTTTATAGCATTGAGAGTATAAAAAGTCTGCACTGCATCGATAAGAAAATAGCTCTTCTTGGAGCTGTTAGCTATGCCGAAGGATGCATCGGCCTTGAAGCCGAACCCGCCGCCGCCACCATTTACCTTGAGGTAGAAGTCGGCCTCGTCATACAAAGACATCATCGATATCGAGGTGCTTTCGTTAGTGGCTACGGAGGATAAGGAAGACTTTATCCGGCCGGCAGCCGCATTCAGGTTCACTTGCGTAGGGTCCTCTACGAGCTCGAACTTTCCGTTTCCACTCGATGATGCTGCCTGGATATAGATTGGATTTCTCTTCCAGGTGATCGACTTAGGACTGACGGTATTCTTATAGTAATCGTCGTACATGTAAGCGGCGCCGGGATAGATGTGAGAAGCCTGTGTGCCATAGGGCACGTCAAAGTTCTCTGAATTGGCGCTTACCTTAACCGTGAAGGATTGGCAGGCCTGGTCCGGGGTGCTGGAACTCCCTTTATTGGTTGTCTTCTGGGTAACGCCGACGACCTTCGACGAGGCCGGGGTTACCAGTTGCAGACCGTTGGTGGCAATCATTTTACTCGTGATCTTGTGTCCATTCACCATGATGGTCTTCGAGGGCATGCTAGCGAGGATGTTGGCGAGGCCCGGGTTCACTTTATATGTGGCGCCGGGTTTTATATACTTGAGAGCCGGGGTACCAATCGGCCGGGTCTCTTTCTTTATCACGACGGCTTTAGTGTTGGCGGGAAGTTTGGCTTGCGTAGTTTTCTTGATCACGGGCTGGGCAAAAACGGGCAGCGAAAAAAGCGAAAAGGCAAGGAGTGCGAGAAATGTTTTCATGACAAATTTATTATGGTTAAATAAAATGCCGGTGTATCGGCATCATTTCCCAAACCTAAGCCGGTGTATGCCGAATGAAAAGCCACGATAGACGAATGACGGATATACTAGATCAACGCAGGTTTTAAGCAGGCCGTTTTCAAATAAGGGAACAGGATTTTACCTCAATGCATTAAATTTGAAAGATATCCGCTCACTACGGGAAAACATGTCAGATAAGGCTCATACATACAATACTATCATCGTCGACGACAACGAGATCGACCGGCTAACGCTGCAAGTTCAGGTGCGGAAATATCCATTGTTGAATCTTGTTGGAGTATACGACTCCGCGGAGAAGGCGTTGGTGGAAATAGAAGAAAAGGGTGTGCAGGTATTGCTGCTGGACATCGATATGCCGGGTTTGTCGGGTCTCGATCTGCGCAAGCAACTCGGAAATGAGCAGGTTTGCATCTTCATCACCTCGTTTCCCGATTATGCGGTGGAGGGTTTCGAATTGGCCGCACTGGATTTCCTCGTGAAGCCGCTCGACAAGTCGCGCTTTGCCCTGACAATGGAAAGGCTAAGCGATTATCTCGATATCCGGCGGAAGGCGGAGCTATTCGAATGCAGTCTCGGCGCCGATGCCGTTTTCATAAAAGACGGGCACCACCAGGTAAAGATCCAGCTTCATGATATCCTTTATCTGGAGGCGCTGAAGGACTATACGCGAATTGTGACGAGGCAAAAGAGGTATTGTGTGCTATCGATCCTTGGCAATCTTCTACAGGAGGAGGCATTCAAGACATTTATCCGCATCCACCGCAGCTATGCTGTGCAGAAGAACTTCATCGATAGGATCACAGCACAGCAGGTTGTCATCAATGATATCACCTTACCCATTGGCAGGAGCTATAAGTCATCCCTGGAGGAACTCGTTGCCAAGGGCGGGTGAAAAAATTCACTACTCCGATGAAGAAATATGCATTGATCTTCTTATTGCTGATCGCCTTCATGGATGGCATTTCCCAGAAGAAGGGGCAGGCGCTTATCGACTCACTTGCAGAGCGGTTGTCTTCTGCCGGGCAGGATACGGTGCGGGCCAGGATCTATTATCAACTGGCGCTCGAGTATATCAGTATCGATCCGGAGCATGCGCGGCGATATGTGGATACCGGAATGCAGCTATCTCGGAAATTGCGTTGGGAAAAAGGGATCGCCTTTATGAACATCGCCAAAGGCAATATCCTCAATGATGGTGGAAAGGGAAGAGATGCAATCGTGGCTTACGAGGAGGCCTATGCCATCGGCGAGCGGGAAGACGATAAGCAGATCATGGCTACCGCGCTAAACGATCTCGGTGGAGTGTACTATCAGCAAAGCGATTTCGTAAATGCCACATCCTTCTATACAAAGGCG
>DATHKS010000071.1:0-2154 GCA_035488975.1 Chitinophagaceae bacterium
CGGATGAGAAAGGTGAATACGAGATACTCGGGCTGGAGGGCAAGGATAACGATGGAGACGGCCTGGTAAATGAGGACGGCTATACATTCGAATACGATCCCAACCGCGACTGGGGCTGGGGTTGGCAACCCAACCAGATACAGAATGGCGCCTATAAATACCCCTTCTCTTTGCCGGAGAACAGGGCGGTCGAGGAGTTCGTGATGAAACATCCGAACATCGCGGGTGCACAATCCTATCACAATGCGGGCGGCATGATCCTTCGCGGACCGGGCGATCCAACGGATCTCGTTACCTACAACGCGCAGGACCTGCAGGTATATGATGTGATCGCAAAGAAGGGTGAGGAACTGATGCCGGGCTACAAGTACATGGTGGTGTACAAGGATCTTTACTCCGCGTATGGTGGCGAACTCGATTGGTTCTATGGAGGACGCGGTATCTATACCTACTCGAATGAACTATGGACGCCCTATCTCTTTTTCAATAAGGATGCAACGCGTGATCCCCAGGACAACAGTTCCTTCCAGTTCGACAGGTACCTTCTCTTCAAGGATGCATTTGTCGACTGGCATGAATTCGATCATCCGCAATATGGCAAGATCGAGATCGGTGGTTTTAAGAAGAATTTTGGAAGGGCACATCCGGGCTTTTTACTTGAGAGCGATGCACATCGCAATATGTCATTCACCATTTATCATTGCTATCATACTCCGAAGTTGAATGTGGATACGCTGATCGAGAAGGATCTTGGCGACGGGCTGAAGCAGGTGACCGCGATCATCTCCAATAGCCGCATCATGCCGACACACTCCAGCCAGGATTTGAAATATAAAATAGAAAGAGCCGATAACATCACGCTAACGGGCGCAAAGGTCATCGCCGGCATGGTGGTCGACAACGCGGATCTCAATATCACAACCGAGCAGGCGAATGATCCGGCAAGCATTGCAGTAAAGAATATCCCGGGCCTCGGCGCAGTGACCGTGAGATGGATCATACAGGGAAGCGGCAAGTATACGGTGACGGTGGATAGCAGGAAGGGGGGAGTGGCGAGCAGGACAAAATAATTTAATAATTTGGCAATTTGGTAATTTGACAATGAGGCGTGCTCTGATCTCCAATGTCTTTCCTCATGAGGATCATTGTCAAATTATCAAATTACCAAATTGTCAAATTGTGTTTTTAGAATTGATGAAACCCCGCACTAATAAACTCCAGCACTTCCGGCAATGCCGTCCTCCAATATGTCCAGTTGTGTCCGCCATCGCGAGTCCGGAATTCGTGTGGGATCTCTCTCTTGCGCATGAGAATATGCACCAATGAATTTCCCTCATAATGATTATCGTCGTCTCCGCAGTCGATATACCAGCGAACTGATTTCTTCAGAGTATCGGGCATCACTGTTATGAGTTGAAGTACACTCTGGCGGTCATAAAATTTCTTTATTAATGTATCTGCAATGATGGGATTATCCCTTCGCAGGCGGGTAGTTGCAATGTCCAGCGTAAGCGGTCCTGTGTCAGCACTGAGCGGGCAGGCGGAGGAGAACAACTCGGGGTGATGGAGCGCATAGGTAAAGCTTCCCTCGCCTCCCATGCTTAGTCCGGCGACGGCGCGGTATTTCTTTTCCGTTTTGATACGGTACTTCTTCTCTACGAAAGGCATCAATTCTTCGAAGAAAAAATCTTCGTAGCGCCAGGTTCCCGTCGCGTTGTTCGAATAGCCGCGTGTGCCGGTATTGGCATCGGGCATGATGATGATCATCGGCGTGGCCTTCCCTTCCTGTATCGCCTTATCGGTGATGTGCAATACTTCTCCGAACTGAATCCATCCCGTCTGATCATCCCCGCTACCATGAAGAAGATATAACACGGGATAAGACCGGTCCGACGACTCATAATCGGGAGGCAGGTACACGGCATACTTCCTTTCGCCCTTCAATATCTTGCTGGGTAAGGAGAGATTATCGTACACTTTTCCAGTCTGTGATTGGCCTGTGAATGAGAGAAGCAATAGCCCTGAAAGAATGACGAGGATGCTTTTTTTCATATAGCTTAAAGATAAGGAATTGAGCAAGTCAAAAGTAAAAAGTCAAAAGTCAAAAACTTCATTCGAGGTGTGTAACTGTCCAATCGATCACGTCGGCTGAGG
>DATHKS010000072.1:0-13340 GCA_035488975.1 Chitinophagaceae bacterium
GGCCTCAGCCGACGTGATCGATTGGACAGTTACACACCTCGAATGAAGTTTTTGACTTTTGACTTTTTAATTTATACTTGATTACGATTCACGCCTCAGTCATTCTGTTCTTAGATTCTTCACCGGGCTCGTCAGCGCCGCCTTGATCGACTCATAGCTCACCGTCAGCAAAGCGATCAGGATCGACATGACACCCGCCATCACGAACACCCACCATTGGATCGGCACACGGTAAGGATAGTCCTGCAGCCACTTATACATTCCCCACCACGCAAATGGAACAGCGATGAGTAGAGAGATGAAGACAAGCTTGAGAAAGTCCTTCGACAACAATACCGTGATACCCGTAACGGATGCACCCAATACCTTTCGTACACCAATCTCCTTCACGCGGTTCTCCGCCATATACGTCGCCAACCCGAAGAGGCCAAGACATGAGATGAAAATGGTCAGTCCCGCAAACAGTGCCGCCAGCGTACCCGTCCGCTTCTCGTTCTCGAATTTCCTCGCATACTCTTCATCCACGAATTTGTAATCGAAAGGATACTCGGGGTTATATTTCTTGAAGATGGCCTGCGCTATATCCAGGCTCTTCGCTGTATTCTTCTGGGGGTTAAGTTTCATGAGCAGGCATTGCGACCCGTATTTACAACCCGAGATCAGCATGGGATGAGTCGGCTCATACGGAGACGTAAGGATGAAATCCTTGATGACGCCAACGATGCGCCAATCAATTCCATTGTCTTTGATGACCTTTCCCAGTGGCTCCTTGAACTTGATCACCTTCAATGCCGCTTCATTAATGATCATCGCCGTGGAGTCCGTTGGGAATTTCTTCAGATCGAAATCCCTTCCCATGATGAATTGCAGGCCGGCAGTTTTGCCGAGGCCCTCGTCCTCCGAATATCGATGGAAGTCCGTCTTATCCTCCGGGTCCTTGCCTTCCCATTCCTGTCCCCATCCATCGCTCCAGCTTTCCGTTAGCGGCGCACTTACCTTGGTGACCGATACGGCCGCTCCGGAATTCAACAGCTCATTCCGTATCAGCGAGGAATTTTTCTCTATATCCCCCGTGAAAAAATGATAGACAAGATTATTCTTATCATACCCCGAATCCCTGTCCTGCGCATAGTCGATCTGCTGCTTCACGATGATCGTACAGATGATGAGGATGATCGCGAAAGTAAATTGAAGTATCACCAGCACCTTCCGGGGCGTAATGAGCGCCGCCACCTTCTTATGAGTACCCTTCAGCACCTGCACGGGCTGAAAGGAGGAAAGGAAGAAGGCGGGATAACTCCCCGCAAGCACTCCCGTAAACACGACGAAGCCAAGCCCCGTTAACCAGAACCATACGCTTCCATAGTCGATGGATAATTTTTTATCCGTAAGATGGTTGTAACCCGGAAGGCTAAGCTGAACGATCAGCAGGGCAACGATGCCCGCAATAAATGCAATGATGATCGATTCGCCGATGAACTGTGCGATGAGCGATCCCTTGCCCGCACCTACAACCTTACGGATCCCCACTTCCTTCGCGCGCTTCTCACTGCGCGCCGTGCTGAGATTCATGAAATTGATACAGGCGATCAGGAGGATGAATCCCGCAATCGTACCGAAGAGTTTTACAAACGTGATCCGTCCGCCATCCTCCTTGCCATTCGAAAATCGCGAATATAGTCTCCAGCGCTCGAGGGGATAGATGAACATCTCCCATTTTGTATCTTCCTTGCTGTATTTCTGTTTGATCACCTTTATCTTTGGCGCCACCGACGCCAGCGTGGCGGAAGGCTTCAGCATGACATAGGTGCGAGTGCTATTGTTCCCCCAATTCTCATCGTCATCACCACGATAGCGCAGATACGACCACGGCAACAGGTACTCGAAATCGAAACGCGTATTATGGGGAATATCCTTCAATATACCGGTTACGGTAAAGTTATTCTTGTTATCGAGCTTTATCATCTTGCCCATCGCGGGCTCGCTTCCAAACAGGCTCTTCGCCAGTTTTTCCGTCAGCACTATCGAATGCATATCGTTCAACGCCGTCTTCGGATCACCTTCGAGTAATGGGAACGTGAACATCTGGAGAAAACCCGAATCGACCATGTTTCCCACACGGGTGATGCGCTTGTCGCCAACACTGAAGAGGAAGTTACTGCCCCAGTTCACCCGCACGGCGCGCTCCACTTCAGGAAGGTCACGTTCCAGTGTACGTGCCAAAACTTTCGGCGTGGTATTCCAGCAATTCAATTCGCCACTGAAGGAAGCCCGGTTCCAGGCCTCGTATATCCGGTCCTTATTCTTATGGAACTGGTCGTAGCTCGCTTCGCTCTGTATCCACAGGAAGATGAGGATGGCGCTTGCCATCCCGATCGCAAGCCCCGAGATATTGATTATGGAGAATCCTTTCTTCCGGAGAAGATTTCTAAAAGCGACTTTGAAATAATTCTTAATCATGCTTCATATTTAATATTTGTTTCACGCTTGTACGTGAATCGTGAGTCGTCAATCGTGAACCTGCCTGCCGGCAGGCAGGTTACAGACACTATGATTCAGGACTTACGTTTCGTGATCGAAGACTCATGACTCACGATTCGCATTTTCAAAACGAAACGTAAGTTCTAAATGGCGGAGTGTTCAATTCACGATTGACGACTCACGATTCACGTTACATCTCATTCGTTCCGCAACGCCCTCACAGGATTGCTCACCGCTGCTCTTATCGCCTCGAAACTTATCGTAAGGAAGGCGATTCCGACGGCGATTAAGCCGGTCAATAGAAATACCAACCAGTTAATGTGTATCCTATAGGCGAAGTCTTTCAACCAGCCGTTCATGAAATACCAGGCAAGCGGCGTTGCAATAGCCAATGCGATCAACACCAGTTTCAGGAAATCCTTCGCCAGCAGCGTTACCACTCCCGGCATGGAGATTCCCAATACCCGGCGAACACCGATCTCCTTCTTACGGTTCACCGCCGCGAGAGCCGTTAAACCAAACAGACCGAGACAGGCGAGGAATATGGAAATGCCACCGGCCCAACCGACGATACTGCTCCAACGCGACTCCTCATGGTAGAAACGATCCAGGCTTTCATCCAAAAACTGGTAGTTGAAGGGAAATGCGGGAGCAATAGCAGTCCATGCCTTCTTTATCTCACCCAACGCTGCAGACGGGTTACCAGGTTTGATCCTGACAAAGTATTTGTTGGCGGAGTAGTCGTGAAACTGTTGAAACAACTGAGGTCCCACCTTCTCGCTAAATGGGCGGAAGTTGAAATTCTTCACAACGCCGATCACTACCGGTGTAAATTGTTCGGAGTATCCCTTTAATTCCTGTCCTACAGCATTCTTCAGCGTCCATCCAAAATCATTCATCATCGCCTCGTTAATGATAACGGAGGTAAGGGTGTCGCTGGCAATACCCCTGTTGAAGTTCCTTCCCGCCAGGACCGGTATGCCCATCAGGCCGATATAATCATTGTCCACAAAATACTCGAACACGCTCTTGTGCTTTCCCATATAATCGAAACCGGAACTGCTCCATCCGGTGCCCTCTCCCAATCCCAAATCAGAGCCCGCTACACCGGCGATAGAATGCTGCACCGAAAGCGCCTGTTTGAACAATGGGTATGTGCCCTTCGTATCGGTTCCATCCGCATCCACCACCACGATATTGTCTTTATTGAACCCAGGATTCTTATCCTGCATAAATTTCAATTGCTGAAGTATGATCACCGTTGAGATAATAAGTCCTATCGACAGGACGAATTGAAGTGTGACCAGCGACCGGGTAAAAATATTAGAGCCTCCCACACGCACCTTGCTCTTCAATACTTCCACCGGCCTGAAGGAAGAAAGCACCAGCGCAGGATAACTACCGGCAAGCAGGCCGACCACCAGGATCAGTCCCGCGAGCATCCAGCCAAGGATAGGGAATTGCGCAAGGGAAAAGTTCAGTTCACGTCCAGATAGCTGGTTAAAGTAAGGCAACAGGAATCTCGCCAGCAGTAAACCAAATATGGCGGAGAGCACGCTCAGCACCAGTGCCTCGGAGAGAAAGTGAAAGATGAGTTGCTTCTTGCTGCTGCCGATCACTTTCCTCACACCCACTTCTTTCGCCCTTCCGGCCGACCGCCCAATCGCCAGCGTGGTAAAATTGATACAGGCTATCAGCAACACGGCCGCTGCGAGGCCGACGAGTATCCAGATATTTTTCGGGTCAACCGGCTCTACAGGTCCGCCACTCACCTTCGCATCCGTATGAATATCACGCAGGGGTTGCAGCTTATAGGTAACCGGCGACGGTCCTCCTTTCCACGAACCTTCCTTCCGCAAGTCTTCCAATTCCTCGGGATAATACTTCGCCCTGAATTTATCCAATTGCACTGATCCTTCGGGAATCTTACTTCCTGCGCGCAGCTGTACATAGGTGAGGTAGCCCGAGCGGGTCCATCTATTGATGGAACCTATGCCGGAAGCGGTCGTCATGAAATAATCGAAGCTTCCCAATACATCAAACTGGATATTGGAGTTGGAAGGGTTGTCGGCTGTAACGGCAGAGACGATGAACGGATCGAAATTATTGTCGGACTTGATCTGCACCGACTTGCCCACGGCATTCTCCTGCCCGAATAATTGCAATGCTACTTTCCGGGTGAGAACGATACTATGGAGATCCTTAAGGGGATTGACACTTCCATACAAAATATGCAATGAAAATACTTTGAAGAGTTCCGCATCGGCGTACGACACCTTCATCCTGGTAACTTCATCGTTCGCCTTTATGAATTCGTAGCCCCAGCCATCACGCATCCTCACCGCACTCTCTACTTCGGGGAAGTCCTGTTTCATTGCGGGACCCAGCGGCATGGGAAGATAACAGGCGGTGAAGCCATTCTCTCCGCGCATCGGCGCTACCTTGAGGCACACACGATAGATATTCTTCTCGTTGGGATGATACCTGTCGAATGTAAACTCATTCACCGCATATAGCAGGAACAGGCTGAAACAGGCAATCCCAACCGACAAGCCGAAGACATTGATGAATGAAAGTGCCTTCTGCCGGCTGAGGGTGCGGAGGGTGATTTTTAGATAGTGTCTTATCATAAATTAGTGTGTTGCTCGTGAATCGTCAATCCAGAACGTCAATCGTGAGTCGTCAATCGTGAATTGAAGAGTCATTTATCAGCTTCCAATCAGTGTCATTCTATAAACAGGCATCCTGCAGACTGCTGCTATTCACGACTCACGATTGACGTTATTCGTTCCTCAGGGATTTCACCGGATTGCTTATTGCT
Organism: Chitinophagaceae bacterium; assembly: GCA_035488975.1. Taxonomy (GTDB): domain Bacteria; phylum Bacteroidota; class Bacteroidia; order Chitinophagales; family Chitinophagaceae; genus DATHKS01. The sequence continues at coordinate 5,303 of DATHKS010000072.1, forward strand.
GCCCTGAACGCCTGTACCCCCACCGTAAACACCGCAATAGATAATGCAGCCAGTGCCGCTACCGCAAACACCCACCATTCTATCCTTACCCGGTAGGCAAAATCACTCAGCCATTCATTGACGGCCCACCACGCAACGGGAAAGGCTATCAGCAACGCTATCATCACCAGCTTTACAAAATCCTTCGACAGCTCTGCTATGATTCCACCAACACTTGCACCCAGTACCTTCCGTATTCCAACTTCCTTGATACGCTGAACGGCAGAGTAAGTAGCCAGGCCAAAAAGACCGAGGCAGGCGATAAAAATTGTTAAGATGGCGCCCATCAGAAAAATGGTCTGCCTGATCTCGTCCTCCCTATAAAACAGCTGCCATTGTTTATCGAGGAAATGATACTCGAACAAATGGCTCTTATCGATGCTGCGAAGAATGGCGTCCATTTGCGCCAGCGTTTCACTTGTCTTATCAGCGGAGATGCTGGCAGTAAAATAGTCGATGCTCTGTATCGGGTTCTGCTTGTATCCAAGCATCATTGCCGTTACAGGTTCCCGCAACGACCTGAAATTAAAATCCGCCACGATGCCGATCACATTTACCCGTAACGGTTCGTCACCCACAATCGTCACCATCTGCCCGGCAGGTGTCATGATACCTAATTGCTTTGCCGCCGTTTCATTGACTATCACCGAGGAAGAATCTGCGAGGCTGCCCTGCAAGAAATTTCTGCCCTTCAGCAGCTTTATCTGGTAAGTACTTATGAACCTGTCGTCGATTCCCATGAAATACATATCATCGCCTTGTGGGGACTGTGTCTTCTCATTGGCCACTTTTATTACCGGCAGATCCTTCCATTCACCCGGAACCCTGGAACTGACCGAAACATCTTTCACCTGCACTATCTTCGAGAACTCGGCTTTGATCGTTTCCGCAGCCTTCCTGACCTTTCCGCTGTTGATATCCACAACAAGCAACTGGTCCCGCCTAAAGCCCAGGTCCTTCGAGTTAATGTATTTCATCTGCATATAGACCATCATCGTCACTATGATCATCACGATAGAGATCGCGAACTGGAAGACCACCAGCGACCTGCGCAGGGAGAGATTGCCCTTGCCGAGACTGATCTTGCTCTTGAACAATTGAAGCGGCTTTAACCGCGATTGGAACAATGCAGGATAAATGCCGGATAAAAAACCGACTACAAGCAGGGTCAATGCCAACCCCATCCAAAGACGATAATCGGAATCAAGCCCGAACGTAAGATGCTTTTCCGTGAATGCATTAAAAGAAGGCAATAACAGGTTCACCACTCCACAGGAAATGATAAACGCGATAGCTGTCATCAGGAAGGTCTCGGAAAGAAATTGTCTTACCAGTACTCCTCTCGAGGCGCCGGCCACCTTGCGCACGGCAATTTCCTTTGCGCGATTCGCAAACCGGGCCGTTGTCAGGTTCATGTAGTTGATGCATGCGATAAACAAAATGAATATCGCTATGATGGAAAAAACATAGATATAGGTAATATTTCCTTTCTTGCCCGAATCACCCTCGATGTCGTTGGAATAGAAATGGATGTCCGTTATGGGCTGCAGCGAGAGTGTCATTTTATCACTTCCCTCTTTCTCATTGAGCGCAACAAGCTTGTTGAGTTTGGTCGCTACATTGGCGGCGGCGCCCTTATTCTTCAGGAGCAGGTAGGTTGAAAAGGCCCCGGAATTCCAATCCGTATTGATAAACTCGGAAAAACCGGCGTTGGTAATGCTCGATTCGGAGAAAAGAAGATTGAATGAAAGATGCGAATTGACCGGGAAATCCTTCAATACGGCCGTTATCTTACATGTCATGCTATCGGAGTCGGTCTTGATCGACCTTCCCAGTACGTCCGCTGTATTGAATAATTTCCTGGCCATGCTTTCCGTGAGCACCACGGAATGTGGCTCGGTCAATGCGTTGGCGCGGTTACCCGCCAGCAGAGGGAAATCGAACGTAGTCAGGAACCCGGGATTACCAAGTGTATAGTTCTCATAAAAGACGGCGGCATTATCCGTGGTGGAAACATTTGTCCGGTTGAGCCTAATTAGCCGAACCACATCGGCCACCTCGGGGAAATCAGTCTTCGCCCTCTCGGATACCTGGTATCCCGCACCCGCAATTCTTGACCCCTTGCCTTCCGGTGTGGTCTTGTTCTCCACCACCCGGTAAATGGTAGCTGCATTACGGTGAGACTTGTCGAAGGTGAGCTCGTCGAAAATATACAGGGCAATCAATACGAAACTCGTCAACCCGATCGTCAGGCCAAGTATATTGACGATAGAGAAGAGCTTATCCTTTATCAGGTTTCGCCAGGCGGTTTTGAAATAATTTACTATCAAATCGTTTAATTTTGTGTTAGTCTTATTGTTGTACGTGAATCGTCAATCGTGAATACCACACTCGGCTATCAGGATATTCGAATCGATTGGAACAAGGTCTTGCTCGATTCGAATATTCTCATTATAGGGTGTTGTATTCACGATTGACGACTCACGTTTCACGATATTCATTCTGTTCGCAACGACTTCACCGGGTTTGCAATTGCCGCCCTCACCGCCTGGAAACTGATCGTCACAAGAGCGATGACCATTGCCAGCGCGCCGGCGAGAATGAATACCCACCAACTTATGTTTATCCGGTATGCAAAATCCTTCAACCATCCATGCATAAAATACCAGGCAACGGGAGCGGCTATAACGAAGGAGATAAGCACAAGCACCATGAAGTCCTTCGATAACAGGCCGATGATTCCTTGTACGGACGCGCCCATGACCTTCCTGATACCGATCTCTTTGGTGCGCTGCATCGTGCTATATGACGCGAGTCCCAATAAGCCCAGGCATGAAATGAAAATGGCAAGGATCGAAAAATTGAAAAACAATTTACCGAACCTTTCTTCGCTGCGGTATTGCTTATCGAAGAATTCATCAAGGAAGAAATAACTGAATGGCCGGTTTGGTATCAACGCCTTCCACTTCCCTTCTATCGCGGCAATGGTGGCGGGGAGTTTTGAAGGCGTTACCTTAATGGATACAAGATCGCAACCATTGGGCTCGATCCGCATGCTCAACGGTTTGACCACTTCCTGTAATGAGCGGAAATGAAAATCTTCCATCACACCGATCACCGTTCCCTTTCGTCCCCATTGATCGAATTTCTTTCCCACGATCTGCTGCGGTGAATTATAACCGAAGAGCTTCATCGCTGCCACATTCACCACCATCGCCTGCGTGGTATCCGTTCCGAACTCCTTCTGGAATGGTCGTCCCGCGAGTATTTTGATCTTATACTGCGGGATATAATCGAAGTCTACGAAATAAAGGTCGAGATTGGCTATCTGCATATCTCCCTTTAAGTTCTCCACCTGGGAATATGCACCGGGATTTCCACCTCCCGGAACGCTGCCCGATAAGGCCGTGGAAAGCACATTCGGCAATGATGCTGCCGCCTGTTTGAAAGCCGTTTTCGCCGGATCGCCATGCGTATCCACCACCATCTCCTGATCCTTATTGAACCCGAGATCCCTGGTGCGCATGAATTTCATTTGACTATACACGATGATCGTCCCGATGATCAACGCAATGGAAATGGTAAACTGTGCAACCACCAACCCCTTCCTCAGCAGGCTTCCCTTTGTACCCGTAGCAAACCGGCCTTTCAGCACGACGATAGGCTGAAACGCAGAGAGAACGAGAGCAGGATAAATCCCCGCCAGTATGCCGATGCCTAATGCGGTCAGGAAAAGTATGCCGATGTATTCGGGGTGTGCAAAAATGCCGCTGCTAATGGTCTTGCCCGATAGCTGGTTGAACAGCGGCAACAGTAAAGCAGCCAATGCCACAGACAGGATGAATGCGATGATACAAAGAAGTATGCTCTCCCCGACGAATTGCCGCGCAAGCTGCGACTTCCCCGCACCAACCACCTTTCGTATCCCCACTTCCTTCGCGCGTTCCGCAGATCGCGCCGTGGTAAGATTTACGAAGTTGATACAGGCGAGTATCAAAATAAAGGCCGCGATGATGGAAAAGATATAGACATTACTGATATTACCCGTCTTGCTGCCGTCGCGCGTGGTGTATAGATATACATCCCGCAGCGGCTCCAGGAATAGCGTGGGATACATCTGGATCTGTTTCATCTCCGCACCATTCCGTCTATCAAGGAAAGCAGGTATTTTCTTCTGGAAAGAGGCGGCGTTCGTCCCTTCTTTCAGCATGAGAAAGGTCTGGTTACCATAGTTGGCCCATTGGCTGTCGAGATTGTTGTTGAATTTCTTTGTCAGGGTCACCATGGAGACCAACACATCCGCCTTGATCAGCGAATTCTCGGGCATATCCTTCATCACACCGGTCACCTTGCTGTTGAATGCATCACCCGTCAATAAGAGAGATTGCCCTATCGGGTTTTCCTTGCCAAAATATTTCTTGGCGGCAGATTCGGACAGCACGACATTTAGTATATCCTTTAGCGCCGTATTAGGATCGCCTTTCAGTAGTTTATAATCGAAGACATGAAAGAAAGCGGAATCTGCCCAGGCCATCTTGTCCTCCTGGAATTTGACATCGCCTCTCCTGATGAGCATATTATCGTTAGAGAACCTGACAGCAGCCTCCACTTCCGGGAATTCACCCTGGATATTTGGCGCAACGGCCCAGGCCGGCCCACTGGTATTGAGCGTCTCGGTCGGCGTCTTCAGGTCTGCCACCACGCGATAGATCCGGTTAGCCTTCGTATTGAAGGAATCATAGCTCAGCTCGAATTTAACATAGGAGAAAATGAGAAAGAAAGCCGTCATGCCGACCGTCAATCCCAGGATGTTGATGAAAGAAAATACCCTGTGTCGCCACAGGTTACGGAAGGCGATCTTGAAATAATTTTTAATCATGGCTATACTTTTATTTTGAACGGCACTGAAGGCTTTCCGCTAATGATATTATTTGATCGCCAGCGAAACGCGTCCGCTCCCGGCATTCACCGTAAGGGCCATCCCTCCGCCATTCATCTTTCCATTCACCTGGTCATCCTTCACCGTTCCTGAGAAATTTGTCAGTTTATCAGTCTGGATCTTTCCTCCGGAAATGTCCAGGTCAACTCCCTTATTAGCCGGGATCGATACATCTATATGTCCGCCCGAGTTGGTGAGCTTGCAATACTTGCGCATTTCCGTTATCTGCACATGCACGCTGCCGCCACTCGTACCCGCCTCCAGGTTACATTTCATATTATCCAGGTCTACGCTGCCACCCGAGGTAAATGCAGACAGGTCGCCATCCACATCAGAACCCCTGACACTGCCACCGCTGGTAGTCGCATTTATGTTTCCCTTCAATTGGCCGAGATTAACCGATCCGCCTGAAGTAGTAAGCCTCAACTTCCCTTCGCAATTCTTTGCTTCGATACTGCCGCCGCTTGTCGCCAGGTCGATATCGTCCTTGGAATTTGAAAGATGGATGCTGCCACCCGATGTACGCCCCTTGATATTACCGCTTACCTGGTCAACCGTGAGGCTACCACCGCTCGTCCTGAAGTCCTGCTCGCCATTCACATTCCTGAGATCGATACTTCCTCCGCTGGTGGCGAGATCCGTGGCCACTTCTTTCGTCACATACACACGGAAAGAGATCGACAGGCCCTTCTTCCAATCCATCTTCCTGTCCTTGGGCTTTGCAATGCAGGTGAGTTTATTATTCGCAACGGAAATCTCCAGGTCATAGCGTTCATTCAACTGAGCCTGCAGTTCCTCCTTCGTCGGCTTGCGGTTACTGTTCGCGCGGACGTACACCTCTACTCTCGCATCGGCAGCGGCGCCACCGGTCACGCTTATCGCTCCGCCCGAGGTTTCCACTTTAACATTCCTGATCGTCTCCGAACTCAAAGACTTTGTGATCAATAATTCCTTATCCTGCGCCCGGGAGGTCATTAGGGCGCCAACGGCCAGGGAGAGTAACAAAAGTTTCTTCATGGTTTAAAGTTTATTAGGTGACAGGGAAATTCAATTCAATATTCAATTCAATGTTTACTTATTCCGCTCTCAACGACTTCACCGGGTTAGCCATCGCAGCTCTCACCGATTTATAACCAACGGTCAGCCACGCGATGACCACCGAGATCAATACTGCGATCGCAAACACTCCTATGCCGAGGCTGATACGATAGGCAAAATTGCCAAGCCACTCCTTCATCATATACCACGCGAGTGGGGCCGCAATAGCAAATGCAACAACGATAAGAATGGTAAATTCCTTCGAAAACAGGTACACGATGTTCGCCACGGAGGCGCCCAATACCTTCCTTACGCCTACTTCCTTGGTCCGCTGAACGGCCATGAAGGAAACCAGCCCGTACAGGCCGAGACAGGATATGAGAATGGCAATGGCTGCAAAAAGCTTATACAACAGCGCCAACTGTGTCTCCTGGCGATAAAAATTATTGATGTTCTCATCCATGTAGGTAGTCGTGTTCGCGTACTCCGGGAAATATTTCTCCCAGGCCTTCTCCACCGCCTCCTTTGTGTTGCCGAGGTTATTGCTCTTTATTTTCACCGATACATTACTATAATATTTAAGTGTTGTAGAAATCATGGTGGGCTTTGTTTCGTCCCGGAGCGAGTTCGTCTTGAAGTCCTTGACCACGCCCACGATCGGTAACCAGGTGGAACGGCCAGTGCGGATATCCTTTCCAATGGCGGACTTTGGATCCTTTACTCCCAGCTTCTTCAACAGTGTCTCGTTGACGACTACTTCGCGGAGCGTATCACTCGCAATGAAGCTGCGACCGGCAAGTAGCTCGAGTCCAAATGTCTTGATATAATCCTCATCCCCATACTTGAGAAAGAGGGTAAAATTCTCATCGGGCCCATGGTTATAGGAAAAATTACTTCCCCAGTTGTTGTCGGAAGAAGGCACATCGCTGCTGAATGTCGCCGACTGAATACCCTTGATTGAACTCAGCTCCTGCTTGAAGACCTGGAGCTTCGATCTCGAAGCGCTATCCATATTTGCCGTGAGGACCAATACTGCATTCTTATTGAAACCCAGGTCTGCATTCCGCACGAAACTCATCTGTGTAATAGCGACGATCGTTCCGATGATCAGCACCTGTGAGATGGCAAATTGAAGTACGACCAATCCCCTTCTCAATGAAAGACCGCCGATGCTCGCCGAGGTGATCTTGTTCTTCAACGCCAGCATAGGGCGGAAGCCCGACAGTACCAATGAAGGATAGAAGCCGGCGAAAAGGGTGACACCAATGCCGATCGCCGCCGTGAATAAAAGTGTCGGCAGAGTGAATATGCTAAGTGGTTCATCGATCGACGCAACATTCTTGATAAATGGAAGGCAGGCTGCGGCCAGTGCCAATGCGACGATGATCGAAAACACAACGATCAGCGCCGTCTCTCCCATCATTTGCCAGAACAGGCTCATGCGTCGTCCGCCGAGTACTTTCCGTATCCCGATTTCCTTGGAACGTGTAACCGCCTGCGCCGTAGAGAGATTGATGAAATTGATACAGGCCATGATGATGATGAAGACGCCGATCAGCGATAGGGTCCTCAGCGTTGCCTTGCTGATGGTGTGATCACCGAGATTCCCGATGCGCGCGTCGAAATGAATATCACTCAGGGGTTGAAGGAAATTAGTTCTCTCATGAACGGCCGTCTTCACATAATTCTTTGCGCTGAACGCCAGCAATTGCTTATTGATGGTGGCAGGAGAAATATTATCGGGCAATGCCATGTACAATTGAAAATTACTCGTGGTGCTGCCCCATTCGGTTCCCAAATAATTATAAACGCCGGGATTATTCTTGAACGTGGCGAATGATGTAACAACCGCCAATGGATAATCCGAATTGGCAGGCATATCCTCAAGAATGCCGGCTACTTTCACGTTCAGTGCATTGTCCAGCCGGATGAACTGGCCCATCGCCTGTTGCCAGGTGCCGAAATATTTCTCCGCCATCTTCTTCGACAACACCGTCACATCGGGCTGCTGAAGAACGGCGG
>DATHKS010000073.1:0-6433 GCA_035488975.1 Chitinophagaceae bacterium
AAGATATCCCTGATGCCCACCTTCACCGTTGCTTTTTTCTTCAGGATCTGCTTCGACAAACCAGAGTTCACCGCACCAAATGGGTTGGATACAAGCAATCCTTCGGAAGCCTTGCTGCGATACCAGCCACTAATCTCCGCCGCCCATCCCTTGCCAAACGTAAAGCTCTGCGTCATGTTTGCCGTGAAGCTCGTGATCTGGATATCCACAGGATCTGATTGATAAATGCCCTGATAGTGATTATTGTAAATATTGGCGTAGAGATTCATGTTCCACCATTTCTTCACCGGGAAGTTCGCCATCATCGCTAAGCCCCACTGCTGCATTTGACTGAAGTTTTCCTTCGTCTGGTAGGTAATATTCTTCTCCGTGTTTTGCTTCAGTAGTTCAGTGATGATATCCGTCGTCCTGGTGTAATTCACCGTTGTAGTCAGAAACCGGTTATATGTATGACTAATCTCGAAATTATTTGTGAATTGAGGCTGCAGGTATGGATTTCCCTGGCCGTATGTCAATGAATCGAGGAAAAAGGTGAATGGATTCAGGTCATCATAGTCAGGGCGTTCCACACGGCGGCTATAGCTGACGCTCACCTGGTTCTTCTCACTCGCGTTGTAGGTCACCCCTGCATTAGGGAAGAGATTCGTATAATTTCTCTTGAATGAAGAATCATTGCTATCCTGGTGCCCCTTTGCAACTGTATTCTCCACGCGCAAACCTGCCGACACTTCCCATTTCTTTATTGTCTTTGAGAAAATGGTATAAGCCGCATTGATGTTCTCTTTGTAGACAAAGTGATTGCTCCTGTCATCAGGCGCAGGTCCATTGCCTTCATCGCGCAGGTAGCTCACATTGTTATCCGTATTCACGAAGCTCGTCTTCAGACCCGCCTCCAGCTTAAGTCCACTCTTGAACGGATGCACATAGTCGGTCTTCGCACTGTAAATATTGATATCTGAAGGAAGCAAGCCACTCAAAAAAACCACTTTTGAATCCTTTACACCAGCTGCATCATAGCTCTCCGTTGTCAGCCCGGTTCTTCCCCTATTCTTATAATGTGCATAGTCAAGATCGGCCGTTATCTCCTTTCCAGTTGAATCGATCGTATGCTTGAAATTGAAGTTCGACGTAACATTCGACGATTTCCTGTTGTTATCTCCATGCGAGATTAGTTTATAAATAAGTCCGCCATTGTTGTCACGGACATTGGTATTGCTCGTAGGATCTTCGTCGTTGTTACCGAAGCCCGTGTTGACTACGAAACCAGCCACCGTCTTCTTCGAGAAATAATAATCGAGTCCAGCTTTGACATTATTCCAGTTACCCTGGAAGTGCGGCCTGGAGACCTGGTCAATACTTCTCAAAAGTGTTGTCTTGTCCGACTCATACAGGTTACGATCGATGGTCAGCCTGTTGTATCCTTCGTAAGTGCCGCCATTATATCCACCGAAAACATTCAGTTTATTATTGCGGTAGTTGAGGTTCACCCCACCATTGATCCTGCCATACAAGCCCTGGGTATAACCGAAGTTCGCATTCCCGTTCATGCCCTTCACGATGCCCTTCTTCGTCTTTATATTGATGATGCCTGAATTTCCGGCAGCATCGTACTTCGCAGGTGGATTCGTCATGATCTCGATCTGCTCCAGGTTACTGCTCTGCATATTCTTCAATAATGCGGCGAGATCGGGGCCACTTAAATAGGTTGGCTTCCCGTCCACCAGGATCATTACACCCTGCTTTCCCTTCACGCTGATGTTTCCATCATTATCCACCGTTACGCCCGGCGATTTCTCCAGCAATTCAAGCGCGTTCAAACCGGTATTGGTCTGAGATGCTTCCACATTGATCACCGTTTTACCGGCCTTTTGCTCGATGAGGGGCCTCTTTGCCGTTACAGTAACCCCGGCGATCGACTTGGCTTGCGGTACCAGCTCGATGGTCTTAAGGGCTATCTCCGGAGTTGTGGAGCTGACCTCCACTATCTCGGAATATCCTTTATTATGGCCTACGGCCGAAATGGCGACGAGATAACGACCTTCCGCCACGTTTTCAAACTGATATTTACCCGTTTTGTCGGCCACACTCATCTTAGCCACCGACGAGTCTTTGGCTCTTAACAACGTAATTGTCGCAGATTCAATCACTTTCGTGCTTCCGTCAATCACGGTACCCGAGATCTTCCCGGTCTTGGTTTGTGCGTGCCCCGCGAATGTCCCAAAGGCAAAAGCGAAGGTCAGTAAGGCTAAAATCTTTCTCATTGTATTTATTCGTTGAATAGTTAGTACTTGTTGTTGATTATTACAGTTCAAAAGTAGGTACTTTGTAATACCAAGATCATGGTTTTAAAATAAGCGGTTGAATAAGGTGATAAGCGGCTATTGAAATCTTTCCAGTTTAGACGCACCACCCCGATCCAGGTTACAGGTCAAATCCATTTTAGGATGAAAGGAAGCTTTTATGTTTGAGAGGAAAGCGCTACAAGATCAAATCTAACGCGCATCTGTAGCATCGAACGGAAGAAACGTGCGAACTGTCGGTTCCATTTTGTGAATGGTGTTAAATACCAAATTCTGTTTTTATGCCATCATGATACGTACGACCGGAAGTAAGCCGGCTGGCAGGCTGATCATCCATAATGAAGAGATACCGTCCGTTGAAATGCCTGTGCATCTCTTTTATCTTATCCTTATTAATGATGTATGACTTTTGTATCCTGTAAAATTGCGCCGGAAGTTTATCCAGCAATGCATTCAGTGATTGATCGGTCAGGAATTTCTGCCCATCGTTCGTATAGATGTATACGTATTTATCCTGCGCCTCGAGATAGGCAATGTTCTCGAAACGGAGCAATGTGATCCTGTCACCCGTCCTTATTGAAAGCGCCGTCGTCTTGGGCGGAGACTGAATCTGCCGGATGATCTCCTGGAGACTGCTCACATCGATCGACCGGTTCAACCTTCCGAAATCCTTTAATTTCTGCATGCTTTGCTGCAAACGTTCCTCCTTGATCGGCTTCAACAAGTAGTCGATCGAAAAAGTCTCGAATGCCTTTATCGCGTATTGTTCGTAGGCCGTCGTGAATATGATATTCGGCTTCCGGCTCAGTTGCTCGATCACTTCAAATCCCGTAAGATCGGGTAGCTGGATATCGAGAAAGATGAGGTCCGGATTCAGTTCCTCTATTTTCTCTACCGCTTCCTTTCCCGTACCTGCTTCCGCCACCACCTGCACCATTTCCTTGTAATCGAGCAGCAGGTTTCTCATTAGCCTGCGCGCTGCCGGTTCATCGTCTATCACGATGGCCTTATATAGCGGGTTCATTTTTCATCAGTTTTTGAATGTATAAAATCACTTGTTTTTCCGGCAGGTTGCTGAAGTGTATCTCATATTGTCCAGGGAATAACAGATCCAGTTTATCATAAACGCTCTTTACGCCATAGCCCGGGTCCAGGTCTCTCGGAAATTGAGGGCCATTATCTGCAATCGTCAGGATCATTCCCTGCTCCTTTCTCCTGACTGCGATCAGCACCTCGGTCATATGACCGGTCGCCTTGAGTCCATGCTTAACGGCATTCTCCACCAGCGGCTGCAGCACAAAGCGGGGTACCAGGTAATGATTGAGTCCGTCTTCCACCTGTATCGTATAGGTAAGACTGTCTTCGAACCGTATCTTCTCTATCTCGAGATATACCGATGACATTTCGAGTTCTTCCTTAACGGTTGAATAGTTGTTATTGCTATAGTTAATGCTATACCGGAAAAGATCGGCCAATGCTATCGTCATTTTCCTCGCCTTCTTTCCATCCGTAATGGAGAGATCGGCGATCGAGTTGAGTGCATTGTAGAGAAAGTGGGGGTTCACCTTCGAATGCAATGCATCCAGCTCGGCCTTCGCCTTCAATTCCCTGAGCCGGCTGAGTTCGAGCTCCTTCTCATCGAACTTCCTCTTCTGTTCCAACCCCAGGTAACTGACCAGGATATAGACAAGTCCGGTTGCACTTCCAAAATACATGCTTAGCACAAGTGAGTAGTTGGAATAGCCCTCTTCCTTGTCCGGGTTAAGGTATTTGATCACAAGATTCGCTACCAGGCACAGGACAATGATGGTCAGCAGCACGAGTAATTTTCTTTTGGCAAAGGACAACGACTTCAGCAATCGGGTCTCGTCCACCCATCTCGCCGCATTGAACACGATGAGGGTGTAACAGGTCACCACCAGCATCTCACCGAGGACGGCAACCAGGAAACCATATTTATGTACGGCATAGAAAAACTGCCCGTTCATGGGCGTCATGGCCAGGGCAAAACAGAAAATGATCAGCCACACGAGAATATTCTTCCGCAGCAACTCATTCCTGATCGATCCCCGCAGCAGCCTGCTGAAATTGGCCAGGATGAAGAGGCCCACCAATGCGATGATGATACAGGCGGTGATAAGGAGGCTGAATTGCAGCAATGAGGGACTTTCCATTGCCGGCAAATTAATGATTGCCGGCCATTCCGTTGCGGACCCTTCGCAAACTGCTTATTTTAAAGAGTGAACTGATTAACTTGCAACCAAATTTCCCAGATGACCATAGATTTCAGATCGGATACCGTTACGAAACCTACCCCAGCCATGCTTGAGGCAATGATGAATGCCAAAACGGGAGACGATGTCTTCGGCGAGGATCCGTCCATCAATGAGCTCGAGAGCCTCTCGGCCTCCATGTTCGGCCTGGAAGCGGGCCTCTTCTGTCCCTCGGGCACCATGACCAACCAGATCGCCATAAAGTGTCATACCCAACCGGGAGACGAGGTGGTCTGCGATGAAAGCGCTCACGTGTACCAATACGAAGGGGGCGGCATCGCCTTCAACGCAGGCGCATCGGTAAAATTATTATACGGCGACAGGGGCAGGATAACTGCACGACAGGTACTATCCGGCATCAATGCCGATGACAATCACAAGGCCAGGACCAGCCTCGTTTGTCTCGAGAATACAAGTAATCGCGGCGGCGGCAGTTGCTATGATCTTGAAGAGATCAAAAAGATCAGGCAGGTCTGCCAGGAAAATAAACTGCCTCTTCACCTGGATGGCGCGCGCCTTTGGAATGCCCTGGTAGCCAGGAAGGAAACGCCGCGGCAATACGGCGAGGTCTTTGATAGCATATCGATATGTTTTAGTAAAAGCCTGGGTTGCCCGGTCGGCAGCGTTCTTCTCGGAACAAAAGAACTCATCCGCAAGGCAAGACGCGTCCGCAAAGTATTCGGTGGAGGCATGCGCCAGGCGGGTTTCCTGGCGGCGGCCGGCATCTATGCTCTGGAGCATCACATCGAACGGCTCTCGGAAGATCACATTCATGCACAGCAGCTTGCTGCCACAATCGCGAAGAAGGATTTTGTAAAGATGATGCTGCCGGTAGAAACAAATATCATCATCGTCGAGTTGAACGATTCTGTGACGGCTCCCGCCCTGGTGGCAAAAATGAAAGAGAAGAATATCCTGGCCTATGCCATCTCACCTGACCGGGTACGCTTTGTAGTTCATCTGGATATTTCCCCCGAGATGGTCCGCCGGACAATTGAAATTATTTCAACTTTATAATCACGCATCATGTTTCCAAAAATCAATCCAACCTCCACTGCAGCATGGAATGTTCTCAAAGAACATCATGAGGAGATGAAAGATATTTCCATCAAACAACTCTTCGCGGAGGATGACAAACGTTTTGAAAAATACAGCCTGCAATTCGACGATATCCTTTTCGACTATTCCAAGAATATCGTATCGGCGGATACTTTGCAGAAATTGCTTCGCCTGGCGGAGGAATGCGGAGTGAAGGAAGCCATAGCCGCCATGTTCAATGGGGAGATCATCAATGAAACTGAAAACCGGTCGGTGCTCCATACCGCGCTACGGAATTTCTCCCGGAAACCGGTCTTATCTGAAGGCGCTGATGTAATGCCGCTGGTGAAAAAAGTATTGCGGAAGATGAAGGCATTCTGCGATGCCGTTCATTCCGGTGAGCACAGGGGGTATACGGGCAAGCGCATCAAGTATATTGTCAATATCGGCATCGGGGGAAGCGATCTCGGTCCGCAGATGGTGGCGGAGGCATTGAGGCCTTACCGGGTGGAGGATATGGAGACCTACTTCGTGTCAAATATTGACGGTACCCAGATCGTCGAGACCCTAAAAAAAGTAAAACCCGAGCGGACGCTGTTCCTTATTGCATCGAAGACATTCACTACCCAGGAGACCATGACCAATGCGCAGACGGCGAGAGAATGGTTCCTGCGCAAGGCAAAGGATGAGAAACATATTGCGAAACACTTCGCCGCTCTTTCTACTAACGAAAAAGCGGTAGTGGCCTTCGGCATCGACAAAAACAATATGTTTGAATTCTGGGACTGGGTGGGTGGAAGATATTCGCTCTGGAGCTCTATC
>DATHKS010000074.1:0-5701 GCA_035488975.1 Chitinophagaceae bacterium
GTAGTGCCAACTTCAATAAACAGATCCGTGAAAACAATTGGGTGCTGGAAAGCGGCATTCGTTATAATATGAAGCTCGATGAACTGATCCGCCTGAATGGAGCGGACCTGGATTTCTATGGAAGGAATTCAGAATACTATCTCTCGGTTGTGCCACAGAAGAAAGGCGAAATAGACTTCGCTACTACGGGTGTTATACTCGACTGCGTAAACTGCGCCGGCGCACCCGTCCTCGATGAAAAGATCATCAGCGGCTCCAATGCATACGATCAGAACCTGAACCTGCACATCGGGTTACTTATCCTCACACCGCAGGGTAGTCAGAAGGGGAAGTACGCCAGTCGGTAATTTGCTAATTTGATAATTTGGCAATTTGATAATGGGGCGTGTTGTGCGAAATCTTTATGTTTCTTAGTGCCTCAATTATCAAATTACCAAATTATCAAATTGCCAAATTGTTCTCCATTAACAATACCTTAATGCTTTAATGTTTTCTGTTAAGGAAATTAACTGAAAGACCTGTCTCTTCTGTTAAAGTCATTGGCTAATTATCAAATTGGTTTTTCATAATGTTTCACTAAAAGCCAATTCAATGCAACCATGGTGGCATAATAATCGCTCATATTTACACAGACAAACGATTGTTTAAATACGAGTCTCGAAAACATCGGCATTGAAACGCTTAAATTTTTTTTCATGAAACGATTCCTAACAATACTAACACTGGCAATGTCCCTGGTACTCGCCGGTGCCTTAAAAAACAAGGCGGCAGCCCAGCCGGGAGCGGGTGTTGAAGTTACCTACCAGGATTTTTATGACGACCTGAGTCCTTATGGACAATGGATCGACTATCCCGACCAGGGATATGTCTGGGTTCCGAATGAAGGACCCGACTTCCGTCCGTATGATACGAAAGGACACTGGGTGTGGTCTGACGATTATGAATGGATGTGGGTCTCCGATTATTCATGGGGATGGGCACCCTTTCACTATGGCCGCTGGCTGGAAGACCCTTACTACGGCTGGATGTGGGTACCGGGTTACGAATGGGCTCCGGCCTGGGTTGCCTGGCGTGATGGTGGCGACTATTATGGTTGGGCTCCGCTTAGACCCGGCATAAATATCAGCGTAGGTTTTTCCTTCGGCAGTTATAATCCTCCGATCAATGACTGGTGCTTTGCGCCACGCAGGTATATATCTTCACCGAGGATCTATGATTACTGTGTACCACGTCATCAGAACATAACGATCATCAATAACACAACGATCATTAATAATTATAGCAGGCGTACCAATAACATATTCGTTACGGGGCCGCGCCGCAGGGATGCCGAAAGATATGCGGGCCGCATAAACCCCGTTCGCTTCCGCGAATCGAATGGCCCCGGAAGATCGAGCTCACGCAGAAACGAGGTGTCTTTTTATCGCCCGAATATTCAACGGAATAATAACCGGGCTGCCGCACCGCGTAGCTTCGAGCATTATGACAGGAACAGGCAGGACAACCGTGATGCGTTGCACAGGAATACCAGCCGGAAGGACAACAGGGATGCATTGCATAGGAATAATGACAGGCAGGATAACGGCAATGTCTTATCACGCAGGAACAGCGACAATCGTCCCAATACGAATGACAATAATATAACCGATCGCCGCAGGAATGCACTTGACCGGAATAATAATAATAACAATGGCCAACCGGCGAATCCGCAGGGCGACCGGGGCCGGAGCAACAACCCTCGACCCGCCACGCCACAGGGCAATGACCAGAGGATACGCCGGAACGCCGATAACAGCGATAGCAGGAACAGGAATGCATTCGACCGGAATAATAATCAACCGGCGAATCCAGTCCGTCCATCCGAAGGCGAACGTCCTGCCCAACGAAGGAATGCATTCGACAGGAATAGTACTCCATCGGCGCCAGCCCGTCCGATAGAAAGGAGAGCCAGTGAGCCACGTCCGCAAAGCGATCAGCGAATGAACCGTGGCAATGGTGGTAATGATTTTCAAAGAAGGAATGCGGCTGCGCCGAGACAATCGTCGCCGCAGATGCAGCGCCAGCCTTCACAGCCGCAACGCCAGCCAGAGAACAGGGGTGGTGGTGAACGCCGGGGTGGCGGAGGCGGTGGTGATCGCCGGGGAGGTGGAAGAGGACACTAAGAAGAAATTGAAAAGACCCGCGAGGGTCTTTTTTTGCATTTTAACCACAAAGATTCTAAAGAACAATTTGGCAATTTGATAATTTGGCAATGTGCCAATTGGGCGTGTTAGTCGAAGTCGCCTTACTTATAGACCTTGTGATCCTGGAGTTGCATTCTCCTTGTGCGCCTTGTGGTTTGCTTATTTACTTTGTAAACATAGGAGAGCACAAAGGAAACACACAAGAAACACAAGGAGTTTCTCAGCACGCACAATTGTCACATTGCCAAATTATCAAATTGGCTAATTGTATTCTGTATCTTTATTACTAAGACCCTTTGTTTTGAAGATACTTTGGACCTACCTGAGACCGCATCGCGGACTGATCATCGTCTCGCTCACATTGGCGGGTGTCGCCCAGCTACTGACCCTTCTCGACCCGCTCATCTTCGGAAAGATCATCGACGATTACGCCTCCAAGCCTGGAAGCAGGGCACAGGATGAAATGGTGCGCGGCGTATTATTCTGGTTGTTCGTTGCGGTTGCCGTTGCTCTGGTCGCCCGTCTTGCCAAGACCTTCCAGGACTATGTGATGCGTCTCGCCGTGCAGAAATTCGGCATGCAGATCTTCAACGATGGACTCAAGCAGACACTACGCCTTTCCTTTACGGAATTCGAGAACCAACGAAGCGGGGAAACACTTTCCACCCTTCAAAAGGTGAGGACGGACACGGAACGGTTCATCAATGCATTTATCAATATTCTCTTTTCATCCGTGATAGGTATAGGCTTCCTCATTTGGTATGCCGTGACCAAACACTGGATGCTGATCCCCGTATTCGTGATCGGCGTGCTGGTGCTGGGTGGATTGACCGGTCTCCTGAGCAAGAAGATAAAGACCATACAGCGGACCATTAACAGGGAGACGAACCAGATGTCGGGTGCAATAACCGAATCGCTGCGGAATATCGAATTGGTAAAGAGCCTGGGCCTTACCTATCCGGAGATCAAACGCCTGCGCCTGCAAACGCAGAAGATCTTCGACCTGGAGATGACGAAGGTGCGGAAGGTGAGAACGCTCTCCTTCCTGCAAAGCACCTCGCTGACGCTTCTGAAGCAATCCATACTCTTCATATTGCTGTGGCTGATCTTCCGCAATGTGCTTACCACGGGCGAACTCATAAGCATGCAGTTCATCTCCACTACCATCTTCGGGCCGCTGCAGGACCTTGGAAATATCATTCTTTCCTATCGTGAGGCGGAGGCCTCGCTGCTGACCTTCGATAAATTGATGCAGAAGCCCGTAGAGGCCAGGCCCGATGAGCCCATTAGCCTCGGGCCATTGGAGAAGATGAGTTTCGAACACGTCGTCTTCAGTCATGCAACGGCAAGCCAGAATGCCATCGACGATATTTCCTTCGAAGTAAAGAGTGGCGATACTATCGCCTTCGTCGGGCCATCGGGTTCGGGTAAATCCACACTCGTCAAACTATTGGTCGGTCTCTATCGCCCCGTGAGTGGCGCCGTGTACTTCAATGGTATTCCCTCCGATTCGATACGCTACAATGAGATGCGCCGGCAGATCGGCTTCGTAACGCAGGAGACACAATTATTCTTCGGAAGCATTCGCGATAATCTTCTTTTCGTAAAGCCATCCGCCACCGATGAGGAAATGATGGATGCGCTGAAGAAGGCCTCCTGCGAGAAGATCATTCAACGCTCCGGTAAGGGGCTGGATACAGTACTTGGAGAAGGAGGCATGAAACTATCGGGCGGCGAAAAGCAGCGAATAGCAATTGCAAGGGCATTGCTCAGGCATCCGCGCCTGCTCATCTTCGATGAGGCCACGTCGGCATTGGATTCATTGACGGAAGAAGCGATCACCGAAACGATCAGGGAGATATCACAGCAACGGGATCCTATTACGATCATGATCGCGCACCGCCTCTCCACGATAATGTATGCGGATACGATCTATGTGCTCGAGAAAGGAAGGATCATCGAAGCGGGCACGCACGATCAGTTGGTTGAAGGGAAAGGTTTGTACTATGCCATGTGGCGCCAGCAGGTAGGCGAACGCAGGAATGACCTTCTTCAAAGCAAGGAGAAGGATGCGGAGATAGCCAGTTAGAAAATATTCTTAGCCCCTCAGTAGTAATTACTCTCTTTAATTTCAAACTGAGACACTACCAAAAGGCCCCATCCCTGTTCCTCATCCGCTAAGACCTCTCATTTACATGGCATTTCCAATTGTATTCCTTTGTGTCCCTTTGTGCCCTTCGTGTCTTTGTGGTTCCCCGGGTGAAAAAAGGCCTGGCTATGCAGAAACGGCAGGCAATTTGTAATACTGTCTAAAACCTCATGAAGTATATCCTGCCATGCAGCCTGTGGATTCTTCTCATTGCCTGCAACAATACCGAGCAAGCACGGCAGCCCGCTTCACTTGTCAAATCAGTAGATTCTACCGTGCCGAAGGGGCAGACCGATTCGGTCCCTGTTACCGCCGCACCCGATCCCGTAGATACTGTTCCTCATAATATCCAGGTAGATACGGTGATCCATCTTTCTTTCGCGAAGGATAGCACAACCCTCACCGCTACGGGTAGCCTAAATAAGAAATCGACGCCGGTCATTTGCTATTTACCTGTAGACAGGCACGTTGCATTGAATGCCCGGATCATACCGAGGAATAAAGAACTAAATGTCCGGTTCTCCCAAATCGTGCTGCCCGATGGTAATTCCGATGGGCCCTTCGGCCTTCAAATGAAGTATGATCTCAGGCAAATGGGATTGTACAAGCTGATCATCGGGCCAAACCTGATGGCAGACGGCAAGCGAAGCGGAGATTTTATCATCCGGCTCGAGACAAAGAAGAGAAGCTGATATTCTCAATCACGCTCGTGCAGCCTGAGCAGGAAACCTCCACCCGGCGCCAGTCGCAGCGCCAACGAATCGGTTGAAGATAACATAGTCGAATCGAGAATATAATCGGAAGGATACCTGTCTGCATTTATTCCATCCTTACATATCACCGCATCATATTTCTTTTTTTCCAGGAAGGATAGATCGAATGTCAGTGTCCTCGCGGTCCAATCCGTCATTCCGCCAATATACCAGTCCCGGCCTTTCCTGCGTGCGGTGACTATATAGTCGCCAACGCGTGCATCGAGGATCATGGTCGTATCCCAGGTGGTAGGAACGCTGCCTATCAATTCCATGAAGGCAGGCTCGAGTAGCCCCTGGGAGGGATTGCCTGAAAACAACTGGATAGGACTATCGTATACGACGAACATGGCCGCCTGCTGGCAACGCGTGCCCTGTGTCATCACCTTTTCTCCAATGGGGCGAAAGGTCCTGGCCGTTGCATTGTCCAGGATGCCCGGTTCATAATCCATTGGACCCGCTGTCATGCGGATGAACGGAAGAAGAAGATTGTGTTCCGGGCCGGGCTTATCGCTCCAGATATTGTACTCCGATCCAAGCACGGCTTCTCTTGTAATGGCATTTGGCCAGGTCCGGTTGAAGCCAGCAGGTTTATATGCTCCATGAAACATGATCAT
>DATHKS010000075.1:0-4965 GCA_035488975.1 Chitinophagaceae bacterium
GCAACAGGCCATTTCTTTGCGTCTGCCCGCTTCTGCATTTCTTTTATCTCCTGCGTATTGCTATCTCCTCCCAATTCATCCTTGATGCTCTTCAACTGCTGCTGCAGGAAATAATCGCGTTGCTGCTTGTCGAGCTCCGTCCGCGTCTTCGTGGTCACCTTGTTCTTCAGTTCGGCGAACTGCAATTCCTTTTGCAATAATTGCATGAGGAGGTCCGCGCGTTCACGGATATTATTTAATTCCAGCAAACGCTGCTTCTCCTTTATATCCGTATTCAGATTGCTTGATACAAAGTGTATGAGGAAGGAAGGGTTTTCGATATTGCGGAGGATGATGGATGCCTCTGTTGGCAGGTTCGGCGACAATTGAATGATCTCAGTGGCGAGATCCTTGATATTGGCGACATACGCCTCGAAATCGGCGTCCTTCGGCGATTCCTCTTCTTCCAGCTTACTGATCTTCGCCTTAAAATAAGGTGTCTCGGATATTACCGACTCGATAGCAAAACGGCTCTTGCCCTGTATGATGATCGTAGTGCCACCATCCGGCATTTTGATCTGCTTTACGATCCTGGCAACGGTACCTACCTGTTCGAGATCTTTCACCAATGGATCTTCCACGGAACTATCTTTCTGCGCTACAACGCCAATCAATTTATCTTTCTTATATGCGTCATTTACTGCATGGATGCTTTTATCCCTGCCCACAGTTATGGGAAGCACAACGCCTGGGAATAAGACCGTATTGCGGAGAGGAAGGAGCGCAATTTCGGCAGGTACTTCAATGCCGATATTGTCATCCTGGTCACTATCATTCAGGGGAATAATAGGCAAAAAATCCATTTCATCTTCGGGACGTAGCTTAAAATTTTCAAAACTCATAATCCGGCCTTCTTTAGTCAATATGTCACGGAAAACCCGTGAGCTGTTAAAATTACAAAGGAAAGTATAGAGTCAAGTTCCGTGCCGTGCCGGAAAACCTGACAAACATGTAAAAGAAAGCCCTCCCGGCATTCCGGGAGGGCTGCTATCTGAAAATGGGTCAGTAGTTAGAGGGCTAACCCCAATGAGACCTGGAAGCCCTGGCTTTTCCATTGATCCTTGTTGTCGATATCGTTGATATTACTAAGACCGATCGCATAGCGCGCGCTGACCCGGATGGCGCTAAGCTTTACCTGTGCGCCGGCAAGCATGGCGAAATCCCCCTTCTTGAATGCGTCGCCGCCATTTTGCAGGAGACTCTTGTCCTGGTTCATCAGCACACTGAACTGCGGTCCCGCCTGTAGCGAAAGAAAATTCCCGATTAACTTATAATTTAACAAGATCGGGATCGACAGGTAATTTAACTTGACGCTGCTCTGGTCCGAATTGAACACGTTCTGGTAAATGTGTTTGTAGTTGCTATCAATACTCGAGCTGTATTGATTGAAGAGCACCTCCGGCTGCAAGCCGAATTTTTCTCCCAGCCCTATCTCGGCAAAACCACCTACATGATACCCATACTTAAATTCGTTTTTGAAGGATTGGCCTTCGATCTTCGTTATGTTGGCGCCTCCTTTGATGCCGATATGGAACTGCGCCATACAGGCTGATGTTACAAATAGCGCTGCGAACAGCGGTAAGATGAGCTTTGCTTTCATCAATAAATGTTTTAGGGTTAAAAAAAATTGCTTTGCTTAAAATGGATCATGAGGTCTTTCATAGGCTGAGACACAAGATCAAATAAAGTCAAGTTTAATGCCATTCAACTTTACCCGTTGTTAATTTGCATTAACGGCTGAGTGCTTTGTGATTTTTAAAACAAAGGTGATTGCTGTCCGCTCTTAAAACTGCGGTGAACCAAATTCTATTGTGTGAGGAATGTGAAGGTTTTCAGAAAAGAAAGGCGAACCACAAAGACACGAAGAATACACAAAGGGCACAAAGGAATACAAGGACTTCGCATAGCACGCACAATTGGCACATTGTCAAATTATCAAATTGGCTAATTGTATTGTATTCCTTTGTGCTCCTTTGTGCCCTTTGTGTCTTTGTGGTTCAACTCAACTCAATTCGAGCACCGTGATCTCCGGTAATATCCCCACCCGCCCGGGATAGCCGATGAAGCCGTAGCCCCTGTTCACGTATAATTTTTGCGAGGCCTTTTCATAAAGACCTGCCCATTGAGGATAGACGTATTGCACGGGACTCCATTTGAATCCCGGTATCTCCACACCGAATTGCATGCCGTGCGTATGACCCGAAAGCATGAGATCCACATCGCCATATCCCGGGACCACTTGTGCCTCCCAGTGCGATGGATCATGGCTCATTAATATCTTGAAGGGATAGGGCTCCGAGCCTGCATAGGCCTTGCTCATATCCCCGTATTTGGGAAAACGTGCCTTATTACTCCAGTTCTCGATGCCCAATAAGGCAATCTTATCCCCACCCTTTTCGAGGATCACGTGTTCATTCATCAGCAGCCGCCAGCCGAGTTCGGCATGGACCTGTTTGAGGCGTTCCAGGTTCGCTTTTTTCTCCTCCGGGCTCTTCCAATGCACATAATCGCCATAGTCGTGGTTGCCCAAAGTGGAATAGACACCCATTGGTGCCTTGAGCCTGCTAAACACGTCCATGTACTCGTCCATTTCATCCGATGTATTATTCACCAGGTCGCCGGTGAAGAGTATGAGGTCCGCATTTTCCTTCAGGATCTTGTCAACCCCTTTCTCAACGGCCTTCTTATCGGTGAAACTGCCGGAATGTATATCCGAGATGTGAATGATCTTCAACCCGCGGAAGGAAGCGGGAAGATTGGAGAAGGAAAGTGGTATCCGTTTTACCTGGTATTTGTATTTATTCCCGAATCCATGTATGAGCGTGGCGAACAGGCTGCCACCGAAGATGAATCCCGCCCAGCTCAGGAAGACGGATCTTGAAATGCCATCGCCCTGCTGCGTTTCCCCTTCCGTATTGGAGAAAAATAATTTGCCAGCCACCCATTGGATGCCGCGGCGGATATCATCCACGAGGAAGAATACGGCCGCAATGAGCTTGCTGAAGAAAAGACCCGCAATGATCGCAAAAAGGGTTGTCCTTACCACTTTGGCCTGGTGCTCGAAATGCAGGTAAGGAAGAATGAGTAAAGTAACGATCGAGCCAACGGAAATAACCCAATACGAATAGTAAAGGATCGATCGGGTGCGGGAGCCGGCGGGGCCGGAAACGGTCTTCAATGACTGGAATACATAGAAATCCAGTAGTATCATGAAGCCGATCAATATCCACCAAAACGGAGAGTTACGCATGAAGTGTCAAAATTAAAGGTCAGTTGTTTACAAATACTTTTTGAGGAACACTTAATTTTGCCGGATGGTTCGCGCGAAATGGGCAAAACTAAATTTTGCCGTCTTAGCGACAGGGGGCAATTTTACCAGCAACAATAAATTACCCGGGAAACCGGCTCAAGCATGGCAAGAATAATAGGGGTAGCAAATCAAAAAGGAGGTGTGGGGAAGACGACGACCGCTATTAACCTCGCGGCCAGTTTTGCCGTACTTGAGTACAAGACGCTGCTGGTAGATGGGGATCCGCAGGCCAATAGTACGACAGGCGTCGGTTTTGACCTCCACAATATCACGCAGAGCCTTTACGATTGCATGGTCAATGAGGCGAAGGCGAAGGATGTCATCCTGAAGAGCGATATTCCATACCTCGATCTCCTCCCCTCGCATATCGACCTGGTGGGTGCGGAGATCGAAATGATCAATTATCCCAACCGGGAAATGGTGCTGAAGAACCAGCTGGAATCACTCCGTAACGACTACGACTTCATCATCATCGATTGTTCGCCGTCGCTCGGGCTGATAACGGTGAATGCGCTGACCGCGTCCGACTCCGTGGTGGTACCGGTGCAGTGTGAGTTCTTCGCTTTGGAAGGATTGGGAAAATTGCTGAACACGATCAAGATCGTGCAAAGCAGGCTGAATACGGCCCTGGTGATCGAAGGCATCCTGATGACCATGTACGATGGCCGGCTCCGCCTGTGCAACCAGGTAGTGAGCGAAGTGAGGCGCCATTTCGACGATATGGTATTCAGTACTATCGTACACCGGAATGCAAGACTGGCCGAGGCGCCGAGTGTGGGCAAGCCGGTAATATTGTACGATGCGAACAGCAAGGGCTCGATGAATTATCTTAACCTCGCGAAGGAGATATTGCAGAAGAACGATATGACGAAGATCAAGCAGGAGATGAGAATTTTGGAGTTGTAAGCTGTGTAGGAAAAAGGAATTGGGAATTTGGGATTAGGAATTTGGCCTCAACAGAAGTGATCTATTGGGCTGTAATAACCCTCGAATGAAGTTTTTGAATTTTTATTTTTTAACCACAAGGAACACTAAGGTTTCACAAAGAGCACAAGGATATCCCTGTTTAAGGACACCCTTTTGAATTTTTACTTTTGAATTTTGACTTTATAAATGAATTCTCCCAAACAAAATAATAAAGAAGCTCTCGGCAAAGGCATCCGCTCCCTCCTCCAGGGAATAGATAGCGAACTCAAGACCGGTACTGGCGCCCTGAAGCAAACGGTGGTGGAGAATGCCACCGGTATTTCCCGCATTGCCGTTGACCAGGTAGAACCGAATCCCAAGCAGCCGCGCCGCGACTTCGACGAGCAGGCCCTGAAGGAATTGTCGGATTCCATCAAAATACACGATATCATTCAACCGGTAACGGTCACCAGGCTTGCCTCCGGAAAGTACCGCCTCATTGCAGGTGAACGCCGCTGGCGCGCATCGAAGATGGCGGGACTGAAAGATATCCCTGCATACATCCGGCACGCCAACGATTCAGAACTCCTGGAACTCGCTCTCCTGGAAAATCTCCAGCGTGAGGATCTAAATGCCATGGAGATCGCACTTAGCTATAAGAGGATGATGGAGGAATTGGATCATACGCAGGAACAGGTGGCCGAAAGAAT
>DATHKS010000076.1:0-4482 GCA_035488975.1 Chitinophagaceae bacterium
CTTTAGAATGTTTTTAATTAAGCTGCTGCCTTTTCATCATCAACGAAGATCTTAGCTGCACTTTCTGTAAGCACCAGCACTTCAGAATTCATGATATCGTATGTATTGATATCGCTCAGCAGTACACCCAATACCGAAGGGACATTGCGGAGTGATAATTGTACATTGTCATTGTATTCAGGAAGGATGAACATCAGTTTTTTGTCTGCTACGTTCAGGTTACTCAGGATATCCATGAGGCTCCTGGTCTTTGGTGCATCCAATGTGATGTCTTCTACGATCATGATCGCCTTTTCCTGCGCCTTGTAAGCCAATGCGGAGATCTTGGCAAGATCCTTCACTTTCCTGTTCAGCTTGATATCATAGCTGTGCGGCTTTGGTCCGAAGATGGTACCACCACCCTTGTATAGAGGGTTGCGGATATTACCCTTACGGCTTCCACCTGTACCTTTCTGGCGATGCAGCTTCTTGCTTGCACCCTGTACTTCCGCACGCGTCTTTACTTTGTGCGTACCCTGGCGTTGTGCAGCCAGGTATTGTTTTACCGCCAGGTAGATAACGTGGTTATTGGGTTCCACTCCGAAGATATCTTCGGGCAGTTCCACCGTTCTGCCGGTCTTCTTTCCTTTTGTATTTAATACTTCAACTTGCATGTTCTTTATTTTTTAAACCTCCACCAGCGAGGTCCTCTATAAATTTGGTTTATCCGGAACCTTATTTCTGGATCAGTACGATCGATCCGTTATGACCCGGAACGGAACCACTCACCAGGATATAGTTCTTGTCGGCGAAAACTTTCACCACCTTCAGGCCTTTCAGCTTTACGCGGTCAGTACCCATACGGCCACCCATCTTCATGCCTTTCATAACACGGGCTGCATCGGAAGAGTTACCGAGTGAACCAGGAGCACGCTGACGATCATGCTGACCGTGAGACTGCTGTCCCACACCATGGAAACCATGACGCTTAACAACACCCTGGAATCCTTTACCCTTGGTAGTTCCTACTACTTCAACCTTATCGCCTTCGGCGAAAATGTCGACAGTGATAGTTTCACCAATATTCTTTTCGAGGGAATAGTCGCGGAATTCTTTAGTTACTTTCTTTGGAGAGGTAGAGGCCTTTGCGAAGTGATTGACCTCAGCTTTGATGGAGTGTTTTTCTTTCTTGTCGCCGAAAGAGAGCGAAAGGGCATTGTACCCGTCTGATGCCTGAGTCTTAACCTGTGTAACAACACAGGGACCTGCTTCAATGATCGTGCAGGCGGTTTGTTTGCCTGAAGGATCGAAGACGCTGGTCATCCCGATTTTCTTTCCAATAATTCCTTTCATTTCTGTACAGTTTGCAGCCTGCAGGATTATTGGGACAACCTTGTACATCCGATATTGACATCGGAAGGCTTCAATCCCCGTTTAGCTATCGACCTTTTCCTTTATCCACCATTGCATTTCGCGAAGGTGGGCCTTTCAGCTTTGGAAGTACCGATAGTAAACAAACCCTGAACGGCTTGTTTTATTTAATCGCAGCTGAACACCGGGAGTTTTATATCCCTTCTTCCTGCTGCATTGCCAGAGCTCTTTTTTTATTCCGTGTAACCGGAGATAGTTGAGAGATGACAGTTATTTGATTTATAAGAACTAATTACTTTTTTGCGGCAACCGCCCCTGCGAATTATGCCTTGATCTCAACTTCAACACCACTCGGCAGATCTAGCTTGCTCAATGCATCCACCGTACGGCTTGAAGAGGTGTAGATATCCAGCAAACGCTTATGCGTAGCTAACTGGAACTGCTCACGGCTCTTTTTATTGACGTGGGGAGAACGCAACACGGTGAAGATCTTTCTGCGTGTAGGCAGGGGAATTGGACCCGTTACTACAGCACCGGTGCTGCGAACTGTTTTAACGATCTTCTCGGCGGATTTGTCCACCAGGTTGTGATCGTAAGACTGCAATTTGATTCTGATTCGCTGCGACATGGGTAAAATCCCAATTTTCTTTTGGGAGTGCAAAGGTATGGTTGAAGGGCATATCCTCCAAATACTTGGGAACAAATTTTGGAATGTATCCCAAACTACTTTCCCAGCCCCTGCCCGGGCCCCGCTTTCCGGATCCGGAAGCTCAGCACGGCGAAGTCGCCAATGCCCAGGTGTTCCACCCTAAACTGGTGGGTTCCACCCAATTCAAGCCGGATATTCTTATGGGGAGAAGTGTCGAAGTCGTACCGTGAAGGTACCCATTCGTCCACGATCAGCTTATTGTCTACATACACGCGGATGGCATCGTCCCAGGTAATGGAAAGTTCATACTGTCCCTGTTTAAATGTTCCCTCCCCCGACGCCATGGTGATGAATTGTCCATAATTCCTTTCGGCCTTCAATCCGCCCCACCAACCATAGTCGAGCCTGTCGGAGTGCTCCGTTTTCACCGGCGCTACCCTCACATTAGGCGCAAAGAGATCACCCGTCTTCAAAGGATTGTAAACGGAAGTATCCATCGCAAACCAGGATATAGTCCAGGCCACCGGCTGAAAAAACCGGCTGAATGAAAAGACATATGGCTTACCCGCGGGAATGGCCGCACCAAAAGGGGTGGTGATGGCAGATCCCTTGTATTCCAGTTCGAGGCTGATATCCGTCCCCGCACTGCTGTCCCTCCTCGCGGTGAGGGTACCCGGGATCGTACCGCTCCTGGCAGAAAGGTCTTTCAGGCCTATTATCTTGCGGATGGTCCAGGCTCCCTTCGGTCCCTTTATATCGAATTCCATGTTGCCGCTGGAGTCGGTAGGGTTCGTGTTCCAGATGATGGGGGAACGAAAATCATAGGGACCCCATTCAGTCATCATGATATTCTTCCTCCCTGCATACGTTCCCGCACCCTTGAAGGGGTCGTTGGGATTCGCTATTACCGGGATGGGGCCGATGCTGTCCATTACGGTCTCATCCTCGGTACCATCATGCAGTAATGTATCGAGGCCGGCCATCGTGGGTTCGTTCTTGTAGGTCTTGCCCGCATCGGAAATAGTATTGTTGAAGATGCGCAGGTTCTCCGTGTTGGAAAGATCGAATACCACGGGGTTGGTATTGAAACTATTTGAAAGAATGCGATAATCGAGGCTGCGGGTGTCGCGGTATTTCGGATAACCCCAGTCGCCCGTGGCGCCCGTGTCTGCCCATAGGCGTATGGCTTCCTTGTCCCTGGAGAAAATATTATAGGCGATCTTGTTTTCCTGGCCATGTTCGATGGCAATGCCTACACGGTTATTGCGAAATTGATTATTGCTGATGATGGACCCGAAGCTGTACCCGCCCCAAATGCCGTTGTCACATTCGAAGATGCGGTTGCCGGCGATCATGTTCCGGCTAAATGTGACCTCGATCCCATTGGTTGGTGCATAGGAAAAATCGTTGCCGATGATCCTGTTGTCATTGCAGCCTCCCTTGCCGCTATCCATTGTGCTTTGTCCCGCCCAGAGGAAGAAGCCATCTCCACCATGAGTCACATTATTCTTATAGAAAAGATTGCTATCGCTCTGTTCATACACCAGAAAGCCTGCGCTGTCCTGTCCGCGGTTATATACACCGTGGCTATATCCCCTCACATTAAAGATCGCCCGGTTGTAGAGTATATTGTTGTTGCTGCACCTGTACATGCCGATGCCTATTCCCGAATTGAAGGAAAAATCGTTGTTATAGATCATGGCGTTGTTACAGGAACTCATCATGAGCGCATTTTGTCCACCCGTCACCTTACAATTCCTGATCGTAGCCTGCCCGCAACCCTGCAGGTAAATGGCCGCGCCATATCTCATCCACTCGTCCTTTTCATTATGATGGTAGCTCATCCAGTCGGAGATGTCCTCCTTCTCTCCCGTGCTGTTCAGTCGCGGCCGGTAGTTATAGCTGAGATCGCAATTCTCCAACGTAAGTTTAGTGGTATTGCCTCCCGCCAGCGCGATCTTAAAGCCTTTTACTTTCAGGTTCCGGATCGTTACGTTCCTGCTGTTCATTATGACTATCCCGATGCCTGAGAACTCGTCCGGCTGTTGTGAGCTGGTGCTGCCGACGAGTTCGGCATTGTTGAAATCGACGACGATATCGGATCCTTCCACCAGGATCGATTTCTTATTCTCCGGGGCTTTGGCAAATTGATAAACTGCCTTCCTGATCTTGGTGCTGCGGGTGATCTTCATTCTAGGGAGCAGCGTTCGTTCCTGTGCCCCGGCACCGAGCAGTATAAAAAGCACCGATAACACGAGCCATATTCTTTTTATCATCAATTTGGATTTACTTGCAACAATTTACAGACAATAATGGAAGATACTCCCGCAGCAGGATCCAAAACCGCCAAATTGCTCAAGCTGCTGCTGAAAATCGCAGTTACTATTACGTGCCTCTGGTATGTTTCCGGGAAAATAGATTTCGCGAAGGCAGCGACCGCCCTTCGAAATGCTAACTGGCTTTACCTCCCGTTTGCCTTATTG
>DATHKS010000077.1:0-6125 GCA_035488975.1 Chitinophagaceae bacterium
CGTTTTCCTCCTGGTCAATGGCCTGATGCTATTCGTGTTCGACGGGAATATCCTCGAATTCGGATATGCAACACTCGACCGGTTCTTCGAGCTGGCTCCCTGGATACTCCTGCTTCTGATACCCGCCATAACGATGCGGAGCTTCGCCGACGAGTTCAGGACCGGTACTTTCGAGATACTGCAGACCCGCCCGCTCACCCGCTGGCAGGTAGTAGGAGGTAAGTACTTCGGTAGCCTCGTGGTCACGCTGATTGCATTATTACCGACGATCGTTTATTATTTCTCCATCCAGCAGCTATCCTCCAATGAAGGAATCGATACGGGCGCCACTATCGGGTCGTATATCGGGCTATTTTTCCTGGCGGCGGTATTTACGGCCATCGGGATATGCATCAGCAGTTTTACCAGTAATGCCGTAGTTGCCTTCATTATCAGTCTCGTGGGTTGCGCCTTGTTGTATTATGGATTCAGCGCTATCAGTCGTCTCCCGGCCCTCGAGGGCGGCGCCGATTACTATATCGAGATGCTGGGCATCGATTTTCACTACCGCAGTATCAGCCGCGGCGTGATCGATACGAGGGATATCATTTACTTCCTGAGTATCATATTCCTGTTGCTCACTATCACTAACCGAAATTTATTAAAGCGATAAAATGGAAAGGATAACCGGGAAATTCTCCTCCTCGAGATTCGGCTGGCTCATCCTGCTGCTGCTATTGCTTGGCATAAATTTCGTTGCCTCGGTATTTCATTCCCGCATCGATCTTACAAAGGAGAAACGCTATACACTCAGTAAGGCCACTAACACACTCGTTGGCTCACTGAACGACAAGGTAGAGATAGATGTTTTTCTCAAGGGCGAATTCCCCTCGGGCTTCAGGCGTCTCGCTAACAGTACGGACGAATTCCTGCAATTGCTGAAGGACAGGAACGGCTCACGGATACAGTATCGTTTCATTTCACCGGAAGACAAAGTGCCGGGCGCAAGTATATCGTATGGGGATTCCCTGCAGGGACTCGGTGCGCTTCCCATTAATCTCACCGTACAGTTGAAGGCGGGTCAAAGCAGCAATATCATCTTCCCGGTTGCGGTCATTCATTATAAGGGAAAGCAGGCCCTCGTCAACCTGTATCCCGGTGCGAGCCGGAACATTTCCCAAACGGAAATAAATAGTGCGGAGGCATTGATGGAATACCAGTTCGTCAATGCATTGAATAAACTGGTGAATGAGAAACGTCCGGCCATTGGTTATGCGGTGGGGAATGGCGAGCCAACTGACGGCCGCACCTACGATCTCGTGCAAACACTGGAAAAGGAAAATGACTTCAGGATCTTCAACCTTGCCACGCAGAAGATCATTCCGGATAATATGGATGTGCTGATGATCGTGAAGCCGACACAGCAATTTTCCGAACAGGATAAGCTCAAGATCGATCAATACGTGATGAGGGGAGGAAAGCTACTTTGTTTCATCGATAACCTGGTGGCGGAACAGGATAGTCTTTCCGGGAAGCCAGAGACGATCGCATTTGACCGGAATCTCAACCTCACCGATCTGTTCTTCCGCTATGGGCTCCGGATCAATACCGATCTCATTATGGACCTGCAATCCGATATGATCCCATTTGTGGTGGGTGGAACGATGGATAACCCGCAATTCGAATTTCTGCATTGGAACTATTTCCCGTTACTCAACGCGGGTAGCAATAAGTTGAATAACCTCGGATACATCGCAGGCCGCTTCGTCAATTCCATCGATACGATAAAGGTAGCCGGCGTGGTGAAGACGCCGTTGCTGGTCTCTTCTTCCAATTCGAGGATCATCAGCACTCCGGCGCGAATAAGCCTGAATCAGAACAGGAATGCACCGCAGGATGCGAGCTTCACGCGCCAGGCGATCCCGGCGGCCATGTTGCTGGAAGGAAAGTTTACATCGCTCTATAAGAACAGGGCCTCGCAGGCAGATAAGGATAGCCTGGCCGCGGCTGGTGTTTCATTTGCCAGTGAATCCAGGGAAAATAAGATCATCGTTGTAGCGGATGGAGATGCCGTATTGAATGAATTCATCGCCGACCCCGAGACCAAGCGCCCCACGCCACTCCCGATGGGCTGGAATAAATATACGTTTGGAGAATACCAGAAACAATCCGAAGGAGGGAAGTTCTTCATCCCGGTTGCCAACCACGACTTCTTACTCGCCAGTCTCGACTACCTCGTGAACAATGCCGCCATCACCGCCACGCGCAACAAGGACATCGTACTCCGTTTATTGGATACGGAGAAGGTGAAGGAGAATAAGACGATGTGGCAACTCATCAACATTGTCCTTCCCATCCTGCTCATCATTCTCGCGGGAGTAGTGTACCAGGTGTTGAGGAAGAGAAAATACTCAGGCAATTAGCCAATTAGCCAATTTGACCATGTGCCAATGATCCTCAGCAAAAGAATCATTACTCATTGGAGCACGCCTAATTTGCACATTGGCTAATTTGCATATTGACTAATTATCAAATTGTGCATTCAGCCTATCTTTGCCTGAATGACAAGAGATCAGATCAGCTACATTGTATTCGGGGCCGTATTATTATTGGCGTTGATTTTCGACCTTGGTTTACTGAGCAAGAAAGATAAGAAAGTAACTATAAAAAAGGCCCTGTACCAGACCTTCTTCTGGGTAGGCCTTGCGCTTGCCTTCTTCATATTCCTCTGGATAGAGATCGGTCAGAAACTGGCCCTCGAATATGTGAGTGCCTATCTCATGGAGTGGAGCCTGAGCATCGACAATATCTTCGTCTTCATTCTCATCTTCACTTCCTTTAATGTAAAGGAAAAACATTATGGCCGCGTGCTGCTCATCGGCATATTGATGGCAATCGTTCTCCGCATTATCTTCATTACGATCGGCGTTGCGTTGGTAGATCGTTTTCAATGGGTGCTTTATGTCTTCGGGGTATTCCTCGTCTATACCGGGTTCAGGATGTTTACCTCAAGCAATGAGGAGGAGTTTCACCCAAAGGACTCGAGAGTATACAAGCTACTGAAGCGTGTTCTGCCGCTCGTACCGCATGATGGGGACGGGAAGCTCTCCATTCGTGAGAATGGGAAGAAATACTATACCATCCTGTTCGTAGTGGTGATCATGCTCGCGGCCATCGATGTGGTCTTTGCCCTGGATTCCATTCCTGCCGTTTTAGGGATTTCGCGCGATAAGATCGTTATCTACACTTCCAATATTTTCGCGGTGTTAGGCCTGAGATCGCTTTTCTTCCTGCTGCGCGGAGCGGTAAATAAATTCGACTACCTGCCGCAGGGAATAGCGATCGTACTCGTTTTCATCGGCCTCAAGATGCTGGCGGAGCATTGGATCAATGAGTGGATAAACGAAACGACACAGGTATTCATCTCACTCGGCGTTATCCTGGTTTGTATTTCGAGTTCGATCTTCTATTCCATGTTCGTGAAGCGAAAGGAAGAGGCCGAAGAAGCCGATGACCAGGCCCATTGACCTAAGAAAAAATGCACAACGATATTGATCCATTCCCTTTCACATATCGCATCGATCATCGGCGCCCCTGCCGCCGGCGACCCTGCCGCCGGCGACCCTGTCATTGAATTTCTCCTGCTTGACAGCCGCAAGGTAATTTCTCCTGTATCATCTCTCTTCTTCGCGTTGAAGGGACCGAGGAGGGACGGGCACCAGTTCATTCCCGAGCTTTATAGGAAAGGCGTGCGGAATTTTGTCGTCAGTGAAATGCCGGCGATCTCCCTTTATCCCGACGCTCATTTCCTGGTAGTAAGGGATACTTTGCAGGCACTACAGCAACTTGCTTCCTATCATCGTCGGCATTTTGCCGGAGAAGAGATTCCCATTGTGGGGATCACCGGCAGCAATGGAAAGACGATCGTGAAAGAATGGCTCTATCAATTGCTTCATAAAGAATTTTCGATAGCGCGCAGCCCGAGGAGTTACAACTCCCAGATTGGAGTTCCACTCAGCATCTGGCAATTGAACAGCCAGCATACGCTTGGCATCTTCGAGGCAGGCATCTCGCAAACCGGCGAAATGGAAGCTCTCGAGAGGATGATACTCCCATCGATCGGTATTCTCACGAATATCGGCGAGGCGCATAACGAAGGGTTCAGGGATAAGGCGGAGAAGTTTGCGGAGAAGATCAAACTCTTCAGGCATTGCCGCGTGATCATCGCAAGGGAGTCGGATATAACGGGAAGAGAAGTTCTTTTTTCCGGTAAAGGCGATCAGCCGCGGATAATTTCCTGGGGACACTCCGCGAATAATGCGCTTGTTGTTGAAGGTATCCTGAAGCGGGAGAACTCAACACTCATCCGGTTTAATTTTCAATCGTCGCAGCAGGAGATCGTTATTCCCTTCACCGACGACGCATCGGTTGAGAATGCACTTACCTGTTTCCTCGCTGCGACCCATCTCGGCCTCGGCATCGAGATCATTACAGCCAGGCTATTGAATCTGCAGCCGGTGAACATGCGGCTGGAATTAAAGAAAGGCATTAATCAATGTACGCTGATCAACGACAGCTACAGTGCGGATATCAGTTCATTGGAAATTGCATTGAACTTCCTGGATCAGCAGGCAGGCATTTCGAAGAAGACGGTGATACTCTCCGATGTTTTGGAGAGCGCGGAAGACCAGCGGGAGTTATATTCTCATATATTATCCAGCCTGGAGAAGCATAAGGTCAGCCGGCTCATCGGGATCGGCGATCGTATTTCCGGCGCACTCCGCCACCTGATGTCGCAGAGTCCGCGAGGCGCTCTCTCTATCGAGTTGTATTCATCCACCGAAGCCTATACGCAGCAATTCCTTTCCGTTCAGTTCAGGGAAGAGACCATACTGGTAAAAGGAGCCCGCGTATTTGGATTCGAAAGAATAGTGCAGTTGCTCGAGCAGAAACTTCACCAGACGGTATTGGAGATCAACCTCAGTTCGGTGGTCCACAACCTGAAGGAATACCAGCGTCTGCTGGAGCCGCAGGTAAAGACAATGGTAATGGTGAAGGCATTCGCCTATGGCAGCGGCGGCGCGGAGATCGCCGGCATATTGCAATACCATAAGGTCGACTATCTCGGTGTAGCCTATGCAGACGAAGGAGTGGAGTTGCGGAAGGCGGGCATCCTGTTACCTATCATGGTGCTCAACCCGGAAGAGAATACATTCGAGGCGATCGTTGATAATAACCTGGAGCCGGACATCTATTCATTTGAATTGTTCAAGTCATTCGATCAGTATATCCGGCAGGAAGGCCTGCAGCACTACCCGGTGCATGTGGAGCTAGAGACGGGTATGAACCGGCTCGGCTTCCCGGCCGATGCCATGGGGATGCTTGCGGGTCTTTTGGGATCATCGGGGGCATTGAAAGTGCAGACGGCTTTTTCGCATCTTGTAGGAAGCGAAGATCCGGAGGAAGATGCATTCACACTCGGTCAACGGGAGAAATTCATAGCAGCCGCTGCACACCTGGAAGAAAGACTCGGCTACCCGATCATGAAACATATCAGCAACTCGGCCGCCATCGTAAGGTATCCGCAGTTGCAGCTCGATATGGTTCGATTGGGCATTGGCCTATATGGGGTCGATAGCGCCGATACTCACCGCCTGGACCTGAAACCCGTTACAACGCTTCGTTCCACGGTGGCGCAGGTGAAACACCTGAAGCCGGGTGAATCGGTAAGCTATAACCGGAAGGGCATTGTGAAAAGGGACTCGGTCATTGCCACGGTCCGTATCGGCTATGCAGATGGATATTCGAGGCGGCTCGGCAATGGACGAGCCAGCATGATAGTGAATGGAAGGGCGGCGCCCGTTATCGGGACAATTTGCATGGACATGACGATGCTCGATATCACCGATATTCCGGGAGTGAAGGAAGGGGATGATGTGATTGTATTTGGAAAGGACCTGCCTATTGCGCAGGTCGCCGCCTGGGCGGAGACAATTCCCTATGAGATCATGACCGGAATA
Source organism: Chitinophagaceae bacterium (assembly GCA_035488975.1). Taxonomy (GTDB): domain Bacteria; phylum Bacteroidota; class Bacteroidia; order Chitinophagales; family Chitinophagaceae; genus DATHKS01. Next base: position 6,000 of record DATHKS010000077.1, read on the forward strand.
TCACAGCGGGTGAAGCGGGTTTATTTCGAAGAATGATGGGGTATCACGCAATACAACAAGGTCCGGTGGGCATAATAATTTTTTGATTCCTTTAACTGAAATTGAAATACTTATTTCGATCAGCCG
>DATHKS010000078.1:0-2352 GCA_035488975.1 Chitinophagaceae bacterium
GCTGATAACACTCGCGCCCAGCGAAGCAGCCTCGAGGCACACACCGGAAAATCCCTCATATGTCGATGGGTGAAGGAAGACCTTCGATCGCCGCATCAGGTCCAGTACTTCGGGATACGGCAAACTCCCGGTGAGTTTCACCTGCCCCGCAAGTCCCATCGTATCGATCTCTGCCTCCAGTCTTTTCCGCTCGCTGCCCTCCCCCGCGATCACGGCGTTGATGTTGGGGTTGCTTTTCTTTAGTCCGGCAATCACTTCAAGGAGGACCGAATATTGTTTTAAGACAATGAGTGAGCCCGCGGCCATGATATCTATAGCTCGTGGTATATCCCGCGCAGGCGAAGTGTCCCGGAACATACTACGGTCGACACCCGGCGGAATTACGTGTGCAGGTCTTGTATTATGATTTCGCTGGAATTCGGCCTGCAGAAAATCGGAGAGTGCAACAAGCGATTCATCCTTCATGCGCATTATCCGCGGAGTGCGGTTTGCCTTCCTCGCATCCTGGCCGAGTATCCAACAATAGTGTGGAGTGCCATTCAACCGGTTAAATGCATTTCCCACTCTCGCGCATTCGCCATACCAGAAGCTAAGCATGCCAACGATCCGTCCCTCGCGTGCAAGGGCGGCGAGTGCCTGAATGGCTTTCCTCCTTATCATAAAACCCGCAAGCCCTCCCCTGTTCCTCCCATTGAAACTGATTACCCTGTTGTCATGCCAGGAATACTCACTGATGATATAGGGATATTGCAGACTAAGGATGATCACCTGCAGGTTGGGATGTATCCTGTTAATCGCGCGTACGAGTTGTTGCTGCATCGGCAGGCAGGTGGAATCGTCTTCGGAAGCGGGAAATCCCGGCGTGATGATGATCAATATGTCCCGCGGCTCACTCATCCAATGAAATTATTTTATTGCAATACGAAAGGCTGCGCCGGTCGTGCGTGATCATGACCACGATCTTTCCTTTTTCTGCAAGCTCGCTAAAATGTTTCAGCAGGATGATCTCCGAGGCCTCGTCCAGTTCATTGAATGGCTCATCCAGCAGATAAAGCGTTGCCGGCTTATAGATGGCTCTTGCAAGCGTTATGCGTTGTTGCTGTCCCCCGCTGATATTCTTGCCATTCTCTGTGAGCACATGTGCACGGCCACCGGGCAGCTGATGAAGAATACCCGCGAGCCCGGAGATCTCCAACGCGGTTTGCATCCGTTCCTCATCCGGCTCATCTTCCTGGAGGGTGATATTCCTTTCTATCGTGTCGTTGATCAGGAAGGCCTGCTGACGGACATAGGCGATCGAAGGCCAGCAATTACGAAGTCCATCGGGATTAAGCGGAACGCCATTCACCCGGATACTTCCTTCCACGGGTTCCAAGAAGCCGAGGAGTAAGTTGAGTATCGTGGTCTTCCCCATTCCCGATCTGCCACTGATGCCAACGAAGTCCTTGCATTCAATGGAGAAATTCCTTGCATTCAACACGGGGATATGCCCATACGAGTACGCCACGTCCCTGAATTCTATGGAATGTATTTGAATGGCGGGCGAGGCAGGACTGCTGAGCTTCTCAACTGTCTTCGCATCGATGGTTTCCTGTATCGACAACCGGTAGGTCTTCATCTGGCCGCTCACATTGATCAGTTTTATGACGCCCGGTATCACCTTATATGCAGCGGCCATGAATGCGCCGATGGTAAGCAGCGTGTCCGAATCGCTTCCCTGTCGTTGCGCCTGGAGTATCAGCAGGAAGAGACCGAAGACGGCGAATAGCTCCACCGCACGTCCCGGCATGGCCTGTATCCCGAGTGAGGCGAAGAGATGCTTGCTGAATTGTGCGCGTGAATCGAGGAAACGTTTTTTGAAGAAATTATTCTTGTTATAGACATTCGATTCCACGTAGCCCTTCAACGCGTCGAGCAGGTGTTGAAACGATTTTTCATTGGAGGCCCTGATACCGGACCTCGCCAGTTCGAGTCTCTTCTTGATGAAGAATAACACCGCCGCTACCGGCGGGGCCAGCACGAGGAGCAGGAGCAGGAAGATCTTGGTCTTGTAGATGATGATGGCGGTAAGGGTAAGCGTGATGAGGAATGACTGCGTCATGATTTGCTGCATCCCTGCCAGCAGGTATTGACTCACTTCGAAAGGCTGAAAGGCGATAGCGCGGATATGTACGGATGAGTCCACCTGGATGAACTCCGCGAAGGAACCATCCTGGAAGCGGGAAAGCCGGAGGCCTGATATCCTCACTGCGACTTTCCCCGTGAAATCAAATTGCCATCGCGCGACGGCGATGGCGAGCCAGTTCTTGAGGCAAAAGAAAACGAAGAACAATGCGATCCCCAGGAAAGAAT
>DATHKS010000079.1:0-11550 GCA_035488975.1 Chitinophagaceae bacterium
GCCGTCGGGATGCTTCCACCGATGATCACATGGGTCAGCCCTGTCATGTTGACCTCATCTTCCCAGATGAAGACAGCCTGGCGTGGCGTATTCGGAAACAGGACAGAACATTTATTGATCTCCTTCTCGGAGAAATAATACAGGTCCTTCCTTACATTCTTCGCGCCGAAGAAAGTAGAGAGATATTCATGCGAGGTAAACTGGAGCAGATCCTCTCCATACAAAATACTCTTCAGGGAAGGCATTTCCTTTTCCCTGAAATAAAGGCAATAAAGGGTAAGGTTTTCTTCGCTGTCGAAGAGACTATATCCCTGCACCGTCATATTCTTCTTTTGAAAAAGCACAGTCGTATCGAGATTCTCCGTCGACGTTGCACAAATAAAACCCTCCTGTTTCAATGTGGAGACAGCTGTCTTGTATTCGTCGCGTGAAGATGTGTGAAGGGAGAACCCGGTTTCCTTACCACTCTGGTATTTCAATAACCGCCGCGTGACGGGTTGCTGTGTGCTATCGGTTATCGTAATGCGTTCCTGCCAGGTATCGATCACCGTATCGTTCTGCAGATCCTTAGCTGCCATGACATACCCTTTCTTGGAAATATAGGTATCCAGTCTTTTTGCAGGCACAGAGTTCAGCTGCAGGAGATCATCTACAGACAATTGCTGCCCGTATGCATAGCTGGTAAAACCCAATGCGATGAATAGTAAAAACCTTCTCATTGCTCATTTTGGCATTCATATTTTTGGAAGGCTTTTTAACAGGAATTCAGACTTAGCGGAGAAGAGTGCAGTGATTTTGAGACCCTGATCCAGGACAATGAAGTTAGCCCTGTTTTCGAATATTTGCAAAAATTTATAGGTCGGCGGACGCATACATTTGTTTTTTTGTCCTATACATTTCACAGATTTTCTCAAAGAGTAGTTGATGTCACTTAATTTGATGACTTTAATATGTGAGATCTGTGGGACAAAACACCCCCGGTCGCTACCCGGTTTTCGCGCCAATAATCCATCCTCTTTGATCAAGTCGTATCATCCATTCGTAACTTAGGGAATAAAATCTATTACCATGGACCAGCAGATCATAAACCTCTACGATGAGTACACCCATAAGCCGCTGAAAAGGAGTGAATTTATCCGGCGGCTGGTATTGTTGACCGGCAGCACCGCAGCCGCCATGGCCATTCTTCCCCTGATCGAAGTGAATGCAGCCCACGCCGCCGTTACTCCCGCCGATGACCTGTTTACCGAGCGAATAACCTATCCCGGCATCAACGGAGATATGCAGGCATATGTAGCTAGACCGAAGGCGGAGGGGAAATATGCTGCGGTGGTAGTGATCCACGAGAATCGCGGCCTCAATGCACACATCGAAGATGTTACCCGGAGGGCGGCAAACGCGGGATACCTGGCCATCGCTCCCAATGCACTTTCGTCCCTCGGCGGCACGCCGGCCAATGAAGACGAGGCACGTACCAAGTTCCAGCAATTAAAGGAAGAGGATAGCCTCCGGAACTTCATCAATGCTTTCACCTACCTGCCAACCCGCAAGGATTGTAATGGGAAAATGGGCTGCGTCGGCTTCTGCTGGGGCGGAGGAATGGCGAATAGCCACGCCGTGAATGTCCCTGATCTCAAGGCCGCCGTTGCCTTCTATGGCCGCCAACCCAATGCAGCGGATGTACCGAAGATAAAAGCCGCGGTGCAATTGCATTATGGAGCGCTCGATGAAAGGATCGATGCCGGAATCCCTGCCTATGAGGCCGCATTGAAGCAAAATAATATTCCCTATGAATTGTACGTATATGAAGGAGCCAATCATGCCTTTCATAACGACACGGCCCCGACGCGCTACAACGAGGCGGCAGCCAAACTCGCCTGGAAGCGTACGCTCGATTTCTTTGCGAAGTACCTGAAATAACGGCCGGTTCATTCTTCAACTATCACTATCTGTTATCTTCGCAAGGGTGGAGTTGAAAGACTATTATACAATCCTGGAACTACAGCCTTCCGCAACACCGGAAGACATCAAAAAGGCCTATCGACGGCTGGCGCAACTCTATCATCCCGACAAGAAACCCGGTGACCCCTATGCCCACCACCGCTTCACAATCATCAAGGAAGCCTACGAAACATTAAGTAGTCCTGCCAGCAGGGAACATTATCTCCAGCAGCGCTGGTACGCCGGCACCAAGCCATCTTCCATAGCCAGAACGCCTGTGGAAATACTCAAGCAATTGCTGGAACTCGACCGGTATGTGCACTCTTCCGATATTCATCGCATGGAGCAGGAAGGTCTCTATCGTTATATCTGCGAGGTACTATCGGATAGCAATATATCTATGATCCATTCCTTCAGCGAACGGGAAGTAAACAGGGAGATAATAAACGCATCGCTCCGGAGTGCCGGGTCAATGCCTTACCCGTTAGCCGAACAACTGGCCAGGCGGCTACGGTCATTGGATGATTCCGAAGAGAGTGAAAGGAATCTACAAGCATGGGTTCGCCTGCGCCGGCAGGCTGCGTATTGGGATAAGGCCAGGGTGTGGGTCATCCTCTTCTTCGCGCTTGCCCTTACAGCCATTATCTTTCTTGCCTCGCGAAGTTAGGCGCAACGAGATCAGTTAGTGTCTTCCCAATACCCTCAAGACCTTTATGGAAAATACAAAGGTCGGAGGCCATTCACGCTATCCCCTGCGGAAAAAGCTAATTCTTTTTGCTACCGCCGGAAAATTTATCCTCGATATTGTGCATGAAGCTGGAGATCGGACCTTCCATCTTATTTGTCCTGTCGTCGAGTGAACTGTCGCCCAGCAGGCCTCCCATTTGCAGGGCTGCGGGCAGGTAAACCAGGATATGATGGCGCTGGTCGCTCATGAAATTCTTCATCTTATCGGAAGTCGCCTTCTCCGCGCCTGAATTCTCATGAATGACGGCAACGGCCTCTTCGGCAATATCTTCCATATTATCAGCCGCATCATCCTTGGAAACCCCGGCATAATGGGCAACTTTCTCCACAGCCTCGCTTTTTTTATCGCCGAAGATCATATCCAGCCATTTGGCCGGACCGCCGCCCGAAAGGATATAATTGGTTCCCTTATCGGTCCTGGTAAAACTGAACAACCCCGCGAGAACGGTTGGAATGGAAGCCTGCGCCAGCTTATCGTAATGCGACAATTCCGACTTCTCCTTCGTTTCCTGTATGTTGGGATCAACCTTATGTAAATGGGGAAACCCCAGTCTTTGCTGTATTTCTTCAACAATATGTATTGACATAACAGATGTTTCCATAACAGGTAGAAAAATTATGCCATAAATATGCACTCCTGCGAAGCACGCTTCCTTCTTATCTTTGCACTATGCATTATGTTTCAGTCGAGAATGTGACCAAGAGTTATGGAATCCAGCCTCTTTTTCAAAAAATTTCTTTCAATATAGAAGAAGGCGACAAGATCGCCCTGGTAGCACCGAATGGCTCGGGAAAATCCACGTTGCTTAAAATCCTCGCCGGAAGGGAAACGGTCGATGAGGGAAAGGTCTGGGTAAGCAAGGATGTGGACGTCGTTCTCTTCGAGCAGGAACCCCAATTCATCGAGGAAAAATCGGTACTCGATAATATTTTCTTCCACGACCATCCGGTCATGAATGCCATTAAGGAATACGAGGTGCTCACTGAAGACGGTGATGATGTGGACAAACTCACCGATGCGATCGTAAAGATGGACGAACTCGGCGCCTGGGACTTCGATACCAAGGTGAAGCAGATACTCGACAAGCTCAATATCCATCATCTTCATCAGCCTGTCATGAATCTCAGTGGAGGGCAGCGTAAGAGAGTCGCACTGGCGAAGACGCTCATCGATATCGGCTTCGAACATAAACACGTTCTCCTCATCATGGATGAGCCTACCAACCACCTGGATGTAGAAATGGTGGAATGGCTGGAACATTACCTTGACAAGGAAAAGATCACCCTCCTTCTTGTGACACACGATCGCTATTTCCTCGACACCGTTTGCGAAGAGATCTGGGAAATGGAAGGAAGCAACCTTTATGTCCACAAGGGTGACTATGCCAACTACCTCGAAAAAAAGGCGGCCCGCCTGGAGAATGATTCGGCCAGCGTGGATAAGGCGCGCAATACCTATCGCAAGGAATTGGAATGGATGCGCAAGCAGCCCAAGGCACGCACTACGAAGTCGAAGAGCCGCCAGGATAATTTTTATGTCATAGAGAAGAAGGCAAAGCAACAACTCGAGGAACAGCAACTGGAATTGCAGATGAAGATGAACCGCCTCGGCGGCAAGATCGTAGAGATGAAAAAGGTGTACAAGAGCTTCGGCGATAAGATCATCCTGAAGGGATTCGATTATACTTTTTCCAAGGGCGAACGCATCGGTGTGGTTGGAAAGAACGGCGCGGGCAAATCGACCTTCATCAACATGATCCAGCAACTGGAGAAACCCGATAGCGGGAAGATCAATATAGGCGATACAGTGATCTTCGGAAATTATTCGCAACAGGGACTCGTAGTAAAGGAAGACAAGCGCGTGATAGAATTCGTAAAGGATATCGCGGAACATTTTCCACTTGCCGGCGGCGGCTCGCTGAGTGCTGCACAGTTCCTGCAATTATTCCTCTTCGACCCTGACAAACAATATACCTACATAAGCAAGTTGAGCGGTGGTGAAAAGAGAAGGTTGCACCTGCTTTCCATACTCTTCCGCAATCCCAACTTCCTCGTTCTCGATGAACCTACCAATGATCTCGATCTCCCGACATTGAGCATCCTGGAAAATTTCCTGAGTGAGTTTCCGGGCTGCCTGCTGATAGTGTCCCACGACCGGTATTTCATGGATCGCCTCGTGGATCATCTCTTCGTGTTTGAAGGCGAAGGCATCGTGCGCGATTATCCCGGCAACTACAGCCAGTACCGGCTGGCGTTAAAGGAAGAAGGCATCATGCCCGACGACCGCTCCCTCCTTACCGAGAAAACGATACCCGCCAAACAGCAACCGCTACAGGAAGTGCTGGTCAGCGCAGAAAAAAAACGGTTTTCTTTCAAGGAGAAAAGAGAATATGAGACACTGGAAAAGGAGATAGCGGCGCTCACGAAGGAAAGGGAGCTCATTACCGGGAAACTGGGAAGCGCCGAAACGCCTTTCGACGAATTGCAAAAGCTCTCGACCCGGATCGGCAGCCTCGAGAAAGAACTCGATGAAAAAGAACTCCGCTGGCTGGAATTGAGCGAGATGATGTAAACCCTGCGTGCTTTATTTTTTTCAGCATCTTTGCGCCTCACCATCGCGGTTCACATTCTATGCGCGCATTTCATTTGGCAAGTACATTCATCCTGGTGATCCTGGCGCATGCCCTGAAGGCGCAGGTCGTTAATATCGAAACCGTGCGCATGCAATCCGATACCACCGGCTGGATGGGTTCGGCCGGCGCCGGCTTTTCGCTGGATAAGAACACGACACAGATCTATAATCTGACCATGGAGGCGCATCTCCAGTATAAGACCAAAAAGGACCTCTGGCTTCTATTGGGCGATAATATTTTCCTGAAGGGAGGAGGGGAAAAACTCATCTCCAACAATTTCATACACCTCCGGTATAACCGGAAATTGAACTCCTGGCTGAGGCTCGAAGCCTTTACCCAGGTGCAGAGTAACCTGGTAACGCAGATCAAATCGCGTTTCCTGACGGGGATAGGCCCGCGGGTAAAGCTCATCGGGAGTAAAAAATTGAAAGTCTACGTGGCCTCGCTGGTGATGTATGAGAATGAAAAGGAAAGCACGAAGCCAATTATTACCCACAATGATGTGCGCAGCAGTTCCTACCTGTCCATAACTTACCTCCCCACATCAACAGTCGAGCTTACCAGCACGCTCTTCTTTCAGCCCTTGCTAAAAAATATTTATGACAACCGGGTTTTCAACCAGACTTCGTGCCGAGTGAGGGCCAGCAAGCATTTCGGCATGTATATGAAATGGAATTACCTGCATGACAGGCGTCCCGCAGGCACCGCGCCGAAGACAACTTATAATCTTAGCACGGGATTTGATTTCCAATTTTAGAATATTTTTTACCGTTTGACGTATCTAGTTTGATGTTCAGAGAATTAAGACTTTCTTCTTATCGTAAAAGTTCGATGTTAATAATTTTGTGAGTTAAAAGATTGTGAGCTTTGAAGAAGTTGAGTACTTTAGCCTCGGATATATCCCACCCCAATACCTGCGACAAACAATTCCACTATCCACGAATTGTTAATTTACAAAAAGTACCCAATGAGCAGGAATTTTACATCTGATCAAGTTCTTATTGATCGGCTTAGCCTAGATGATACAGAAGCATTCGAAGAGTTGTACCGCCGTTATTGGTATAGCCTCTATACCTATTGCGTAAAGAAACTACAATCCCCGATCGACGCACGGCAGATAGTAAAAACTATCTTCATCGACCTCTGGGAAAATAGAAAGAACTGGCCGCTCGATTTTTCTATCTCCAAGCATTTGTATGCCGAGGTGAGAAAGGAAGTGGTAAAATGCCTCAGCCTGCACCTGGCTATGGTAGATGCATCGCAGACGGAAAATGAGATCCTTCCGGGCTTTAGCGCACAGGCGCTCGGCCAGGCGAAGATCCCCTCCATCCGGAAGTACACGGCCTATAAGCCTTCTGAATTGGTAAGGCAACAATTGGTCGACAGGCACGAATCCAAACAAGGCACACTAGAAAATATGAAATGGCTGTTCCAGTTCATGACGGCCAAATTACATTGATAGATCATCCCCTACCCCAAAAAAGCAAGTATGAAAACGGAAGTATTACACCGCAAACTAGAGAGGTATGTTAATGGAGAAGCGTTACCCGCAGAAACCCGGCAGATCCAGGCCTGGCTCTCCTGCACTTCTACCGTACCCGAAATGAATTTTGTAGATAAAAAGATCCTCGAAGAAGAGATCCTGGCAGAGATCCAGGCCCATACGGCCTACCCGCTATTCTTTCCAAAGGCGAAACCGTGGTGGCAGAAGGCGGTGGCGGCATTCTTTTAAAATAATTAGCCAATTAGCCAATGTGCCAATTTGTAAATGTGCAAATTGGGCGTGCTACGACTAGTAATGACATTACGAATGAGGATCATTGGCACATTGGCTAATTATCAAATTGGCACATTCTCTTTCACCTTCTCATAAACACTCTGCGTAGTAATCCCCCCCATACATCCCTCCTCCCCATGCACGGGACAGGGTTTATTGCCAAACACGGATGAGGGTCTGCAGGGAAGATCCTGCTGTATGGCATTCTCATACCGCTGACCCCAGCCGTAGAAGCCAAGATAAGGGTGCGTGCCTCCCCAAATAGATACGACCGGAACTCCGAGCATGGACGCCAGGTGCATGTTCGCCGAATCCATGCTTATCATGATATCGAGAGTAGCGATGATCTCCAATTCTTCCGCCAGCGAAAATTTTCCCGCCACGGAACTTACCCGTGGTATCTCCTTGGCCCAGCTATCGAGCACGGCCGCTTCCTGTTTACTTCCAAACAATACAATGGTCATAGGAGAATGCAAGGCAAGCATCTTCACCACCTCCTTCATTTTCTCCAACGGATACATCTTGGGTGCATGACGCGCAAATGGAGCGACGCCGATCAGCCAGTCGCCCTTCGCCTGGCCCGGCACGAGCGGGACTTGTGGCCTTATTTTGCGAACGATGCCTCTCTTCACATTGAACTCGATGGGAAAACCGAGCTGGGCAAAGACATCCGCATAGCGCTGAAAGGTGGACTTGAGCGGATGCAATTTTTTATTGACGGCGCGTGTGAGCTCCTTTTTTTCCGCCCTGCCCTTATCGATACTCGCACGCGGCTTACCCGGAAGAAAAAAACGAAGGATCTTTGTCCGCAGGACATTGTGCAGGTCCGCGATGGCATCGAAAGGAATATCTTTCTTTATTCGCTTACTCAGGCGGCGAAGCCCTGATATTCCCTTGAAGTCAGCCTTCGTGTCCGCGCCATAGAAATGCAGCCGTTCAATTCCATCGAACAGTGGCTCCATGAATGGGTCTGAGACGAGAGTGATCTCCAGTCCGGGATATTGATCGAGGAGTAACTTAATAACGGGAACCGTCATGGCAACATCCCCGAGAGCCGAGAACCGGAAGACCAGTATATGGTTGGGGCGCAGCAAGAGGATTATTTATTTTGTTGGTACAACACGGGGTTGAGGCTGGCATCGTTGTACATCTTCATCTGCTTGTACACCTTCATGTATTTCTTACCATTCGAAATATCGTTGAGCAATTCCTGGATGGCATTGGAGAGATCGGTGCGTTGCGAGAGAAGGGTATCTAGTTTCGCCTCGCAATTGCGGCGGTGCTCTTCTGACGCATCGGCCCGCATGGATTCTATCTGCATGTGATAAATCTTCAATTCCAGTATCGAGAGCCGGTCGATGGCCCAGGCCGGCGTCTCCGTATTGAGTCCAGCACCGGGCAGGGGCTTCACATCGGCAAACTCCTGCAGGAACCAACTGTCGATGTACTCCACGAGATCGGTGCGTCGCTGGTTGGATGCATCGATGCGGCGCTTGATCTGCAATGCCTCTACGGGATCGATGGCTGGATTACGAATGATGTCCTCGAGATGCCACTGAACAGTATCTATCCAGTTCTTGATATAGAGCAGGTGCTCGAACGAACCGGCCGGGTACGCGTTGGTATCTTCGGTATCCACCGAATCCGTCAGGTGATAGTCGTTGATGCTTTGTTGGAATATCTTTATCGCCAGTTCAATGTCCATGTGGCAAATTTATTATAATAACATCATTCCGGCCGGCAATACTGCCATTCTTTAGCGTGAATACGCACATGCTGAATTGTTTTTTTTATCTCAAAATCCAGTAAGGGATCTCAGGATTCCACATAATTCAGGTCCTTGTGAAATGTTTCCTCCGTAAAATAGGCGGCAACAAGCGTGATGGCCATCACGATCACACCCGTGACAATTCCGCTTTGGGTGATCTTCCATCCAAAGTCTTTCTGAAAGAGATTGAGGAACATCAGGTTTATCAACGGTAGGGCGCCACGGACCATATTGGGTATGGTTGTAGCCGCTGTAGCGCGAAGATTGGTGCCGAATTGTTCCGCTCCCATCGTAACGAAGATCGCCCAGAAGCCGGTGCTGAAGCCAAGCAACGCGCAGGCCAGGTACATGGTGAAGTCGTTGCGGATGGCGCCGCTAAAGAAGAATATCCCGGAGAGAATGGTAAAGAAATAAAATAAATACAACGCCTTTTTCCGGCTCTTGAAGTATTGACTGACCAACCCCACCGCGATATCCCCGAATGCAATGGCTGCATAGGCATACATGATCGCCTTGCCGGAATCGATCTTGTTAGCGCCATAGAACTCGGTGGCAAACCGGTTGCTGTAGTTGACGAGAATGCCGATCACGAACCAGGTAGGCAGACCGATCAGTATAGCGAGTATATATTTCTTAAATCTTTTTCCATTGGTGAAGAACATGAAAATATTCCCGCGTTGCACACTCAGCTGTTTGACTTCCTTAAACATCCCGCTCTCCGCCACACTTATCCGCAAGAGTAATAAGGCAACACCCAGTCCGCCGCCAATTTTATAGCATAGCCTCCAGTCATTGCCCGTGAATTTAAAAGTAAAGTAGGCGAACACCGCGCCGAACAAACCGATACCCGCCACGAGCGATGTACCTATACCGCGTTTCGTCTTCGGCAGCAATTCACTCACCAGGGTGATCCCCGCGCCGAGTTCCCCCGCAAGGCCAATTCCGGCCATGAACCTTGCATAGGCATAATGATCCGTGGTGGTGACGAAGCCGGTGATGAAGTTAGCGATGGAATATAAGATGATAGACCCGAATAAGACCGACAGTCGTCCCTTCTTGTCGCCCATTATTCCCCAGAGTATGCCGCCGATCAGCAGGCCCACCATTTGCCAGTTGATGATCTTGGTACTGATGGCCAATACCATCTTTCCATCCTGCAGGTTCACGCCCAGGTCCCGCAGGCTCGATTCACGGACGATGGTAAATAACAGCAGATCGTATATGTCTACGAAGTAACCGAGAGCTGCAACGATGACAGCGATGCTGAAAATGGACTGGGCTCTGTTGGCAGGCTGTATGCGGGTCATGACTTTACATTAGTATCGGTTGGAGGCGGGATGACCTCCTTCTTTCCAAAGAATAATTTATATAAGACCGGCAGGGTGGTGATCAGGACGATCACGATGGTGATCGCCTCGATATGATCCTTGAGGCTGAAGCCGAATTTCCTTTCGACCCATGTCTGCAGGAAGAACCCGCCCAGGATCATGGAAGAGACCCAGCAGATGCTACCGATGATATTATAAAAGATGAATACGGGCCGTGGCATCTTCACAATACCGGCTACGATAGGCGCGAAGGTCCTGATGATGGGAAGGAACTTCGCAACGAAGATCGTCGCCTTGCCATATTGTTCATAGAAGGCCTTCGCCCGCAACAAATGTTTCTTCTTGAATATCCAGGTGTCCTTTCGTTCAAACATGAGGGGGCCGGTCTTGAACCCGAACCAATAGCCCACGAGGTTGCCGATCACCGATGCAATGATGACCATCAGGATGATGATGATATGATAGAAGCCGAAACCATGGTCGGCTCCGCCCAGTTCCTTCACCAACACATTCATGAAGATCCCGGCCGCAAATAAGAGCGAATCGCCGGGCAGGAAGAATCCAACGAAGAGGCCTGTCTCTGCGAAGATCACGAACAACAGGAAATACAATCCCCCATTCTGTATGATCCATTCGATGAAACGTTGAATGAAACCGCCGCTGTCCAATAAGAAAATATCCATTTTTTATTAAGTCTTTATATCATGAACGTGAATCGTCAATCGTGAATCATGAATACACTCCGTTTCCCGAAGTGTCCGTCGCTACCGCACCTACCTACTTCTTTTTTGAGGAAGTTGGATTGGTCTGAATCGTGAACATGTTCCGTCCTTAGAGTGTACGTCATTATCAAATTACCAAATTGCCAAATTGCCAAATTATCAAATTACCTAATTGTTCTCCAGCTCTCCCTCCCATTTACTCACCACCGTTGTCGCCAATGCATTGCCCACTACATTCGTTGCGGTACGGAACATATCGCAGAAATGATCGATCGGCAATATCAATGCAATCCCTTCCGGTGGTATCTTGAACATGGCGCAGGTAGCCGTCACCACCACCAGCGAAGCCCTTGGCACACCCGCGATGCCCTTGCTGGTAAGCATAAGGACGATCAGCATGGTAAGCTGCGTACCGAGATCCATCTGAATGCCATATGCCTGCGCGATCGCCAGGCTCGCAAAGGTCATATACATCATGCTTCCATCCAGGTTGAAAGAATATCCTAATGGCAAAACGAAGGCGACGATCTTATCCTTACAGCCGAAGCGTTCGAGCTCTTCCGTCAATTTCGGGAACACGGCCTCACTGCTCGTTGTACTAAAGGCGATCAGCAATGGTTGTGCAATGCGGCGC
>DATHKS010000080.1:0-2958 GCA_035488975.1 Chitinophagaceae bacterium
CGCCGCTATGGGGGTCTTCCGGGTTGTTCTCGCTCTTCAATATCTCCTCCCCATCCGGGTAGTTAGTGATCACCACTTTCAATGGATCGAACACCACCATCCTGCGGAGTGCCGTCTTATTTAATTGTTCCCGCACACAGAATTCCAGGAGCCCTACATCCACAATATTATCCCGCTTCGCGATGCCGACCCGGTCGCAAAACTCGCGGACAGCCGCCGCCGGATATCCCCTGCGTCGCATGGCGCTTACGGTTGGCATGCGCGGATCGTCCCAGCCCGTCACGTGCTTATCGGTAACGAGCTGCAACAGTTTCCGCTTGCTCATCACGGTATAAGTAAGATTCCGGCGTGCAAACTCATATTGATGCGAAGGATATATTTCCAGTTTGGCGATCAGCCAGTCGTAAAGCTCCCGGTGCGGAACGAATTCGAGCGTACATATGGAGTGAGTGACCTGCTCTATCGAATCGCTTTGACCATGTGCGAAATCATACATCGGGTAAACGCACCACTTATCGCCGGTACGGTGGTGATGGGCATGTTTGATCCGGTAGAGGATCGGGTCGCGCATCAGCATGTTCGTATGCTCCATGTCGATCTTCGCACGGAGGGTCTTGGCGCCATCGGGAAATTCTCCCGCCTTCATTCGCTCGAAGAGCCCCAGATTTTCCTCCACTGTCCTGTCGCGGTAGGGACTATTCCTGCCCGGTTCCGTTGGCGTGCCCTTCATTGCGGCGATCTCCTCCGAGCTGCTGTCGTCTACATAGGCCAGTGATTTCTTAATGAGTACTATGGCAAAATCATATAGCTGGTCGAAATAATCGGAGGCATAATGCTCGTTCTTCCATTCGAATCCGAGCCATTTCACATCGTCCTTGATGCTATCCACATATTCCGTTTCTTCCGTTACGGGATTGGTATCGTCGAAACGCAGGTTGGTGTAGCCGCCGAATTTTTTTGTAAGCCCGAAATTCAGGCAGATACTCGTTGCATGCCCGATATGCAGGTATCCATTCGGCTCAGGCGGGAATCTCGTCACGATATTCTTGTATTTCCCCTTCTCCAGGTCCTCGCTTACTATTTCCTCCAGGAAGTTCAGGCTCTTCTCTTCATTCTTGATTTCTTCTGACATACTCTTTTTTTTGTCCGCTCCCCCCACTTTTTTTCATGGGCAGGAGAATGCGAAGGTACGGAAGCCATAGATGAAGCCCAAGTGGAGTAAAGCCTCGGGGGTTTGCCAATGAGGAATTAGTAAATTAGGAATAAGGAATTGGGCCTTATGAGAAGTCTTTTCAAGGTTAGGACCAATTCCTTATTCCCAATTCCCTATTCCTTTTTCTGTCCCTTACATTAACCCGATATTATTCTGGTGAATTTGTTTAATTTCAAAAGCACATCCTGAATGGGAAACGCATCAATTCAAAAAGCAAACATGGAAGAACAAACTTACCGGAGTCGTGGCTGGTTCGGGCGCACAGCGAAAGACGGTTTCATTTACCGTGCATGGATGAAGAACCAGGGCATTCCGCCGGATATGTTTGAGGACAAACCCGTGATCGGTATTTGCAATACCTGGTCGGAGCTCACCCCATGCAACGGGCACCTGCGCGACCTGGCAGAGGAGGTGAAGAAGGGCGTACTCGAGGCCGGTGGCTTCCCGGTTGAATTCCCGGTCATGTCGCTCGGCGAAACATTGATGAAACCAACCGCGATGCTTTACCGGAACCTTGCCAGCATGGACGTGGAAGAATCCATTCGGGCCAACCCGGTGGACGGCGTGGTACTGCTTTGCGGTTGCGATAAGACCACGCCCTCACTGGTCATGGGCGCCTGCAGCGTGGATATCCCAACGCTCGTTATTTCCGGTGGTCCGATGCTGAAGGGTAAATGGAAGGGAAAGGAGATCGGCACTTCCGATGTCTGGCGCTTCGATACGGCAAGCAAACTCGGGGAGATCAGCCAGGAAGAGTTCATAGAGGCAGAGGCCTGCATGACGCGCACACAGGGACACTGCGCCGTAATGGGAACAGCATCCACGATGGCGGCAATGGTGGAATCGTTGGGATTATCATTACCCGACAATGCATCGATTCCCGCGGCCGATGCGAGGAGAAAGGTATTGTCGCGTCTTTCCGGCCGGCGCATTGTTGAAATGGTGAAAGAAGACCTGAAGCTTTCGAAGGTACTGACCCGCGATGCATTCGAGAATGCCATCATGGTGAACGCCGCGATCGGCGGATCGACCAACTTCGTGATCCACCTGCTGGCGATCGCCGGACGAATTGGCATCGATCTTACATTAGACGACTTCGATAAATATTCACGACGGATACCCTTGCTGGCGAATATCCAGCCCTCGGGCGAGAACTACATGGAAGACCTCTACTATTCGGGCGGGCTGCCCGCCCTGATGAAGGAAATGTTTTCCATAATTCATAAGGATGCGCTGACAGTGAATGGAAAAACGATCGGCGAGAATTGCGCACGCGCAGAAGTGTATGATCGCAAGATCATCGGCACTATGCTAAATCCCTTCAAGCCGGAGTCGGGTATCCTGGTAGTGAGAGGAAACCTCGCGCCAAATGGAGCAGTCATAAAGCCATCGGCCGCTACCCCCGCTTTGCTCAAACATACCGGCAAGGCGGTAGTGTTTGAGAATATCGAAGACTACCACGCGCGTATCGATGATCCATTGCTGGAGATAGATGCGAACAGCATCATGGTATTGAAGAATGTGGGCCCGCGGGGCTATCCCGGCATGGCCGAAGTAGGAAACATGGCTTTGCCGAAAAAACTATTGGAAGCCGGCGTCACCGATATGGTGCGCATATCGGACGGAAGAATGAGCGGCACCGGCTTCGGAACCGTTGTGCTTCACGTATCGCCCGAGGCCGCCATCGGTGGTGCATTGGCTTTCGTAAAGAATGGTGACATCATTAGCCTCGATGCACATGAACG
>DATHKS010000081.1:0-3216 GCA_035488975.1 Chitinophagaceae bacterium
CTTGTCAGCTGTTCAGGATCGCCGACCTGTTGACGTATTTCTTGTCAGGGGAATAGATAAATAAACATGACCCGCCCTTGATGGCATCGATAATGGACGAAGCCTCCCTCAATGGCACGGCAGGGCAACCAAAGCTGCGGCCGATATAGCCGCGGGTATCAATGACAGACTGACCAACGTAGTCTGCTCCATGTAAAACAATGGCCCTGTTACCCGCATGATCGTTGATACCTTTTTCCAGGCCATTCAGCTTGAGCGAATATCCATTACTCCCAAAATAAGTATCACCAGTGGTATAAAAGCCGAGACTGCTTTTGAGAGATGAGGACAGGTTTGAAAATGAACGCGCCCATTCCTTTCCTGAATTCTTTCCATGGGCCACCCAGGTATTGAAGACAACGCGGTAATTCTGCATGTCGAGAACATAGAGGCGCTTATGACTACTCGATTGACTGAAATCGACGATAGTGACAAGCGACTGGTTTGCGAGCTTTCCTTCATCCGTGAGTTTCTCCCATCCCTTCCTGGCATAATCGAATGCAGGTTGGCTCAATCCCATCAGATCGAGATGAAGGCTATCATATAATGAAACACTCATATTGGATAGATGTTCCATACGGGATGGATCCAGCATTGCCGTTGCAGTGTGATGGTTCTTCGAGAAGTCATTGGAACGTGTGAAGGCGGTGGTCAGGTGCAATGAAGTTATGATCAGCGTAAAAATGGCCAGGTAGAGCCCTTTATGGTTTTTTTTATAGGATATTGTATTATTATTTTTCATCGATATTATTGGGTTTTTTAGTCAGCCCAAGTGCGCAATTTTCCCGCCAACTTTCTCTTTTTCTCTTAAAGAAAACAGGTGGTTTGGTTAATTAGTTGATAAAGTTCGTAAAGTTGATAAGTTGCCAGGTTGATAAGTTGATAAGTTTCGTGATATAAGAGGATTCTGCCGTCAACACGAAACTTATCAACTTATCAACCTGTCAACTTTATCAACCTGGCAATTTATCAACTTATCAACCTATAAACTTGCCCCCAGCGGGGTAAAAACGGCCTACAAAGGGGTTGATCGCGACATGTGATTTCATTATTTTTGATAAATGAAACACATTTCCATCTTAATACCCAAAGGCGCTATTCTCGGTAGCCTCGAAGGATCGAGACAATTGTTGACCCAGGTCAATGAATTCTTCAAGGCCCGTGGCGAACGGCCCATTTTCAAAGTGGAGCTGGTAGGTTTAGAAAAGGAAACGCCGGTGAGCGGCGGTAAGTTTACCGTCAATGCAGACCGCATCATCGATGAGGATTTCCATACGGACCTCATCATTATTCCTGCCATCGACGGTGAGATCACCGGGGCGATGCAGAAGAACGGCGCATTCATTCCGTGGATCACACAGCAATACAAGGCGGGCTCCGAAGTAGCCAGTCTCTGTCTCGGCGCATTCCTGCTGGCATCCACCGGCCTGTTGAAAGGAAGGAAGTGCGCTACGCACTGGTTGGCCGCGAACCAATTCAAGGCCATGTTTCCCGATGTGGAACTCGTCACGGAGAAGATCATCACCGACGAGCAAGGACTCTATTCGAGCGGAGGTGCATTTTCGTATCTCAATCTCATCCTGCACCTGATCGAAAAATATGCGGGTCATGATATGGCGGTCCTTTCCGCAAAAGTATTCGCCATCGAGATCGAACGCAGCAGTCAATCCTCTTTCATGATCTTCCAGGGACAGAAGACACACGAGGATGAGCCTGTGAAGAAGGCACAGGAATTTATTGAGAAGAATGTAGCCGATAAGATATCGGTGGAAGAACTGGCATTGAAATTTGCGATCGGCCGGAGGAATTTCGAAAGAAGATTCAAGAAGGCCACGAACAATACACCCGTGGAGTATATTCAACGGGTGAAAATAGAGGCTGCGAAGGCCGGACTGGAAGGGGGTCGCAAGAATGTGAATGAAGTGATGTATGATGTAGGATATTCCGACAACAAGGCGTTCCGGACGATCTTCAAACGCATCACCGGGCTTTCTCCTATCGACTACCGTAATAAATACAACAAGGAATACGCTGCTTAAGAATTCGAGGTTCGCGACTTCATTAAATGACACAGAGTTTTTTGTCCCACAGATCTCACAGATTTCATAGATAAGACATCTGATTGTTATTCAGTAAGAGATCTACCAGTCTATTGGAAAATCTGTGAAATCTGTGGGACATATTCCACCCGCTATCATCCTGATCCTCCTTGTGATTTCTTATATTTATTTTCACAAGATCAATACCCGCAGATAACAGCTCTTCCCGATTATTTATACAATAAAATATAGAAAAAATGACAGTCCTGCTCATCATCGTAGCGATCATCGCGCTATTCTTCATCATCGGGCTCTTCTCGAAGAAGTCCTACAGCATTCAACGCGAAATATCGATCGCACGTGCGCCGTCACAGGTATTCAACTACGTCCGGTTCATGAAGAACCAGGAGCAGTACAATAAATGGGTGATGCAGGATCCCCAGGCCCGCAAAGAGTATAAGGGCACGGATGGCGCTCCCGGTGCTACGTTTGCCTGGGAGAGTCAGAATAAACAGGTGGGCAAAGGGGAACAGGAATTAAAAAACCTTCGCGAGGGCGAGCAGGTGGACTTCGAGATCCGGTTTGAGAAGCCATTCAAAGGCATTGCATCCAGTCGCATGGTAAGCACCCCTGCAGGAACCGGCGAGACGAGAGTGAAATGGACATTTGAGAGCGGGATGAATTACCCGATGAACCTGATGTTATTATTTATGAACATGGACAAGATGCTTGGAAAGGACCTGGAGCTTAGCCTGTCGCAGCTGAAATCTGAAGTAGAGAAGAACTGATTCAACGCGCTCATTTAATTCCTTTCGATCTCATCAGCACGGAAGGGTAATCGATAGAATAGTTTGGTTAGATTTGTCCTCTAACAAGGCACTATGCACAGAAAAGATTTCATTCGTCTCTCGGGGGCGGTCACGGCAGGATTGGCCACATCCCGTTCGGGCTTCGCACGCTTCGCCTCTTATTCCTCCTTCCCCGAGGTGCGCGTACCCGTCGCCGAACGGAAGTTCATCAGTCAGTCCGTAGAACAGGCGATACTTTCCGTTCAAAAAAAAATCGGCGACAGGGAGCTCGCCTGGCTTTTCAATAATTGTTTTCCCAACACGCTCGACACGACGGTTGAATTCACCAC
>DATHKS010000082.1:0-2767 GCA_035488975.1 Chitinophagaceae bacterium
GTACCTTTGTTCCAGGGTGAGCTGGAAATATTTTTTTGTCATCGCAACACAAAATTAGGTTTTCAGCTTCACCCTTTTTTGAGGGGTACCCCTCAAAAAAGGGTGAAGCTGCTTGTGTTGCACTTATCACTTGAATCTAGGCATTGTCAAATTGCCAAATTATCAAATTGACCTAACGATCACTTCGCAAGCAGTCCTTATTTCCTCTTCGGAAATATTGAGCGGCGGCGAGATACGAAGGCAGTCTGCAGCAAACAGGAACCAATCGGAAAGCACTCCATCCGCTATGCAGGCATCGATAACACGCTTGTTCGTTTCAAAGGAATCGAATTGCACTGCCAGCCATAGCCCGCAGGAACGAATGCTACTGATAGCCGGATGGACCAGCAACGATTGGAATAGTTTCTCCTTTTCACCAACGGTATCCATCAATTTTTCCTCCAGCAACACGTGTAGTGCCGCCATACCGGCAGCACAGGACACCGGGTGACCTCCGAATGTGGTGATATGCCCGAGCACGGGCTGCTCCGTCAATGACATCATCAATGGTCTGTCTGCAATGAATGCCCCCAATGGCATACCACCCCCTAATGCCTTTCCCAATAATAATATATCGGGCACAATGCCGAACTGCCCGAAACCCCAGAGTGAACCTGTCCTGCCAAAGGCTACCTGTATTTCATCCAGTATTAGAAGAGTGCCTGTCTGCACGCAGCGCTTCTTCAATGCAAGCATCCATTCCTTAGACGGAGCGATGATCCCCGCTTCCGCCTGTATCGTTTCCGCGAGCACGCAGGCTGTTTGCTCCGTGATCTCCTCCAATGCCTCCATCGATCCATAGTCGAGGTGAAATATATCCGGCAGGAGTGGACGAAACGCATTCCGCCAATATTCACTCCCGATCACGCTCAGTGCTCCCTGTGTTGAACCGTGATATGATTGCTTGAAGGCAATTATCCGGCTACGCCCAGTCACACGCTTCGCCAATTTAATGGCGCCCTCCACAGCCTCGGCGCCGGAATTGGTAAAATAGACCATCGATAGAGAGGGCGGCAGGTGATCGGTCAGCAATTTGGCATACCTGACCTGCGGCGATTCTATGAACTCACCATACACCATAATATGCAGGTAGGCATCCAGCTGCTCGTGGATGGCCTGTATCACTTTCGGATGACGGTGACCCGTATTGGCCACACTGATCCCGCCGATCAGGTCGATATATTCCTTCCCCGACCGGTCGTATAGCCTACTGCCTTCCGCCCTTACGATCTCCAATGCCAGGGGCGCATCCGATGTCTGGGCAACATGTCGTAGAAAAAGTTCCCGTTGATTCAAATGATGATTTCCGGCAAAGGACGCAAAGATTTTGCAAAGGAAGGCAACCGTTTTTGGGCTAATTTGCGATGGCCGTCATTGCGGTATCCATCATAATTTTTCTACTATGCCCGTCATATTTCCCGTTGAAGGTAAACACCCACAATTCGGCAACAATTGTTTCATAGCTCCCAATGCCACGATCGTCGGTGACGTTATAATGGGCGACGATTGCAGCACCTGGTTCAATACCGTAGTGCGGGGCGATGTGAATTTCATTCGCATCGGGAACAAGGTCAATATCCAGGATGGCGCGTGCATTCACTGTACTTATCAACGCTTCGGCACTACCATCGGCAACAACGTATCTATCGGTCATCATGCCATTGTTCATGGTTGCACCCTTCACGACAATGTACTCGTCGGCATGGGCGCTATCGTAATGGATAATGCAGTCGTTCATAGCAATACCATCATTGCAGCCGGGGCTGTCGTGCTCGAGAACACCGTATGCGAAGCAGGTAGCATCTATGCAGGCGTGCCGGCAAAGAAGGTAAAGGATATCTCGCAGGAGCTCATCAATGGCGAGATCAATCGCATTGCGAACAATTATATTAAGTATGCGGGTTGGTTCAAGGAATTAGAGTGAGATTTTGTCTCCCCGGATACCACAGATTAAGCTTAAATAAAAGCATTTATCTATGGGATCCGGGGGCCATTTTTCTTCCAATCCTTTAACACCCTAAAAAAGAGTCACACAAATTCCTCACTCCCAATCCCATACTCAGGAACCGTCCCCAAAAGGTAGATTTACTATAGTAAAAACAATTATTTAAGGGTAGTTTCGTTATACCAATATCTTAATACGCATGAAAAAAATATTGATCCTGGTCGTTATCGTAAGCTTCACGACCCACTTCATTTCCTGCAGCCCAAAATACGGTTGTCCCAGCAATGGCAAGAATGTCGGCGCTGAAAAACTCCTGGGCGGAGACCCTGCGGCTGAGAAGTCTGCACGCAAGGCCGGAAAATTCAAAAGTTAACAAAGTCGAACGCAGCTTTTTTATAAAAATCCAAGTCTTATAGTAGAACCACTAATCTAAAACCCGTTTTTACTATGAGTGTTACCCTACGAACCAGCCTCGGCTGTACAGAAGCCGTGATTGCAGATGACGGCACCCTGAATCTCTTTTATCATGTCGCCGGCATCCTCAACGAGGATCTTCGACTGAAATTTTCCAACAAAGAAGACGAATTCGATTCCATCAATTGGGACTTCCGGTTCAAAGGCCATTCCCTCACTCTTCACTATAGCATCTACAATGGCATTTCCGTCTTCCCCACCAAGACACGCGACGCAATGATCAAGGATAATAAGGCGGTCATTGAACTCGCCACCCTGCTGGAAGGAAAATTGCTGGGACAAGTCCTGCACAGAAACATCGCATGAACA
>DATHKS010000083.1:0-4018 GCA_035488975.1 Chitinophagaceae bacterium
CTTATGCATGAAATATCTTTTCTATTAGTTCGTCGATCGTGATCTCATCTTCCTCGATGATGATGTCCGCCTGCTCATAGTATATCTTGCGGTCGGCGAATTTCCGGTGAATGAAATTCTTCAGCTGCTCATCGGTCAGGCTCTTCACCAATGGACGCTGGTCCTTTTCCTGTATCAGCCTTGCAAAGAGCACGGCCGCCGGAGTATTGAGCCAGACGGTAGCGCCAGACTGGTTCATGTAATCGATATTATTGAAATAGCAGGGTGCACCGCCCCCACATGCCATCACGAATGTGGCGTGGCTTTCGGTTATGATGTGCAGCACTTCTTTCTCCTTGATCCGGAAATATTCTTCGCCTTCCTTGTCGAAGATCTCGTTGATCGATCTCTCCTCCGCATTTACTATCTGGCTGTCCAGGTCGAAGAACGGCATACCCAGCTTCAGGGAGAGCAACTTGCCCCAGTGCGTTTTTCCGGAACCCATAAAGCCGATGAGGAATATTTTCATTTATGGAGGGTGAATGTATATTTATAAAAAACGTTGTCGACTTTCATTGGGAGAAAATTTGGCGGGAGCGATCCTTTCTCCAGCCGTTCAAATCCATTTTTCTCGTAGAAACGATGGGCGGCCTTCATGATGTCTATTGTGCCGAGGTAGATGGCCGATATTTTCTTCTCACGACACCATTTCAATACCTCGTTCATCAACGCCTGCGCTACTCCCTTTTCCTTGCCCCGGTGGCTGGCGGCAACAAACATCTTCCGGAGGCCAACTTCGTTGTTGCCGATGTCGATCAGCGCGATGGTCCCGACTAACTGTTCATTCTCTTCCACCAGCCAGAAGTTTCCATGATCCTTCTGGTAGTTGGCGGAAATATCTTTCAGATCGGGCTGATCGTCCTCCGTGATCTTCACTCCCAGTTCGTCCCGCTGAATGGAAAGAATGAGGTCTATCACTCTCCGTTTGTAATCATTTGTGAAGACCGAAACGACCATATTGCCCTCCTGTCATTTGAATGCATTCAAACCCGTGACATCCATACCCGTGATCAATAGATGTATATCGTGCGTGCCTTCATAGGTGATCACGCTCTCCAGGTTCATCATATGCCGCATTACGGAATATTCCCCGGTGATGCCCATGCCTCCCAGCATCTGGCGCGCATCGCGGCAGATATTAGTAGCCACTTCGCAGGCATTACGCTTTGCCATGCTCACTTGTTGCGGTGTGGCCTTGCCTTCATTCATGAGAACGCCGAGGCGCCAGTTCAGTAACTGCGCCTTGGTGATCTCGGTGATCATCTCCGCGAGTTTCTTCTGTTGCAACTGGAAGCCGCCGATAGGTTTGCCGAATTGTTCTCTTTCCTTCGAATACCGCAGGGCGGTATCATAGCAGTCCATCGCCGCGCCGATAGCACCCCAGGCAATTCCATACCGGGCCTTGGTGAGGCAACCCAGCGGGCCCTTCAGTCCTTTGATATCGGGGAATATATTTTCTTTCGGAATTTTTACATTGTCGAATACCAGTTCGCCTGTCGCCGAGGCGCGCAGGCTCCACTTACCATGGGTTGTCGGTGTGGAAAATCCATTCATTCCTCTCTCCACTATCACACCCCTGATATCGCCTTTCTCATCCTTGGCCCATACTACTGCTACCTGGGAAAAGGGCGCATTGCTGATCCACATCTTCGCACCATTGAGGATGAAGTGATCGCCGCCATCCTTGATATTCGTGAGCATGCTCGAAGGATCGCTGCCATGATTGGGTTCGGTCAGGCCGAAGCAACCGAGCCATTCGCCGCTGGCGAGTTTTGGCAAGAATTTCTTTTTCTGTGCTTCACTGCCATAGGCGAAGATGGGAAACATGACCAGCGAGCCCTGCACAGAGGCGGTCGATCGTACGCCGCTATCTCCGCGTTCCAGTTCCTGCATCATGAGACCATAAGAGATATAGTCGAGGCCGCCGCCGCCGTATTCAACCGGCACGGTAGGACCGAAGCAACCGAGGTCGCCCAATTGTTTTACGATCTGTTCGGGAAATTCTGCGCGCTGCGCATAGTCTTCGATGATGGGTGATATTTCCTTCTTTACGTAGTTACGGACCGACTCACGGACAAGCTTCTGTTCATCGGTCAGCAATTCATCTACATTGAAGTAATCGGGGCTTATGAATTGATCGGTGCGGGCCGCCATAATGCAATCATTTTTTGTCTGGTAAAGGTAGGCGAGAACAATTTGATAATTTGACAATTAGATAATTTGGCAATTTGATAATTAGCCAATGTGCCAATTGGGCGTGCTCCGATGCGAGACGTCATTACTGGTTAGGATCATTGGCACATTTGCACATTGGCTAATTTGCACATTACAAATTATCTAATTGGATTTCCATTTCTTTTTGATACTCCATCGCTACCGCCCTCGCCTTCTCCGCAAAATCCATATCGCCGGATGCATAGATAATGGCGCGGCTGGCATTTACCAACAGGCCGATATCCTTATTCATGGCCTTCTCCGAAACTTCCTTCAGGCTTCCGCCCTGGGCGCCGACGCCGGGTACGAGGTAGAAATGATCCGGGGTGAGCTTTCTTATGGCAACGAACTCGTCGGCCTGTGTTGCACCAACAACGAACATAAGGTTGCCGGGAGTGCCCCAGCCGGAAACGGTCTGCAAGACCTTCTGATATAATAATTGTCCGCCCGCCTGCTGTAGCTCGAAGTCGTTCGCACCAGTATTGGATGTAAGACCGAGAACGATGGCCCATTTCCCCGGGTATTGCAAAAATGGCTTCACACTATCCTCTCCCATATAGGGAGCAACGGTGATGGAGTCGAAAGGCAATGTGTTGAAGAATGCCCTGGCGTACTGGTCGGAGGTATTGCCGATGTCCCCCCTCTTTGCATCCGCTATGGTGAAATGCTGGTCGCCGATATAGCGAACGGTCTTTTCCATCGCCTGCCATCCCTGCACTCCCTCTGCCTCGTAAAAGGCGGTGTTGATCTTGTAGGCTACGCAAAGATCGCGCGTGGCATCGATGATGGCCTTGTTGAATGTAAAGATGCGATCGGGACCGGCGGCTAAATGAGCGGGGATCTTTGTGAGATCGGTATCGAGGCCGACGCAGAGATAAGATCTCCTGGTCCTGATATGGTGGATGAGTTGCTCTCGGGTCATTGGCGCAAAGATAGTGAAGGCGGAAATGCAATTTACGTTGTGGCAGGATCTCGCAATGATAGCAGGTAAAGTGTGAATTCTTTTCAAATCAAATCCCTGAGTGCACTTCCGAATTTCCACACCTCTTCGAACGTATTATACAATGGCACCGGCGCCAGGCGTATCACATTGGGTTCACGCCAGTCCACCATGAATCCGCGGCTCATCAGTCCTTCATATATCTTTCTCCCGTTTTCCAGCATCAGCATCGACACCTGGCATCCCCTCTCCTTTTCGGATCGCGGGGTAATGAATTCGATCTGCTTTTTCCCCAATGATGCATTCAGTTCTTCCAGCACGAACCAACAATAATTGTTCAATAGCTTTTGCTTCGTTTGTATGGATGACCAACCCGCCTTTTCCACGATCTCCAACGAGGCACGATGCATGGCGTAAAGCAAAAGAGCGGGTGTGCTGATCTGCCATCCTTCGGCTCCCGGCATGGGAACAAAGCCTTTCTGCATCTTGAACCGCGTGGACTTGTCGTATCCCCACCATCCCGCCAACCTGGGCAACCCTTTCTCGTGATTCCGCTCATGGATGAATACACCACCCACGGCACCGGGACCTGCGTTCAGGTATTTATAGCTGCACCAGCAGGCGAAGTCCACGTCCCAATCATGCAACTGCAGCGGCACATTTCCCGCGGCATGCGCCAGGTCGAACCCCACCATTGCGCCTGCCTTATGCGCAGCCTTTGCGGTGGCCTGCATATCCAATAGCTGGCCTGTGTAGTAGTTGATTCCTCCGAAGAGCACGAGCGCCGTGTCGTCCCTATGCTCTTCTATTATCGCCAGGATGTCT
>DATHKS010000084.1:0-3197 GCA_035488975.1 Chitinophagaceae bacterium
TCTGGTGATCGATGGGACCTTCACACAGCTAACGGTAAACACCCTTAACCTGATCAACCAGACGGGAACTTATACGAGCGTGTCGCTGCCCGCCGGAACCGTGATCGGTTTCAGGGTCCGTGCCATCGACAATGGCTTTGGAGATGCCAGTTTTACCATTTCAGGCTTTACTGCGCCTAGCGGAGTGCTGCCCGTTAATTTCAGTTCATTCACCGTACAGAAGGAAGGAAATGCAAGCCGGTTGAAATGGGCTACTGCATCTGAAAGTGGAAGCGACCATTTTGAAGTGGAGAGATCGGCCGATGGGAATGTTTTCAGCACCATCTCGAGCCTGCCTGCACATGGTAATAGCTCTGAAGTACTTTCTTATTCGTTTGTTGACCATAGCCCGCTAACCGGAACCAACTTTTACCGTATCCGTGAAGTGGATATCGATGGACATTTCTTATACTCGAAGGTCGTGACGATCAGTTTTGATATTGCAACTAGGGCCGCCGTGTACCCGAATCCCGCTATTGCGAAGGTCACGATCACTGCGAATACTGCGGGCTGGAGAATGCCGGTGAATATCCAGCTATATTCTTCGTCTGGCTATCTCGTAGGATCTAAATCCTGGGTCGCACAGGGAGGCACATCGTTGAAAATCGATTGGGACGTAGCTGCGCTGACGCCGGGTGTTTATTTCTTTACGATCGGTGAGGAGAAACTTCGGATATCATTCGTAAAGCGATAAGAATATTTTCATTGGCTGGATAACAGAAGGCAAGAAAAAATGCCCGGAACCTAAGTTGGGTCCGGGCATTTTTTATCCGTGGGGCCGGGGCATTATCGCCGCATGCATTATTTTTGCATTTCAAATTCAAAAGCAGGCAGATGATAAGCGACCAGAAAGTAATTCCGGGAAAAATTGCGCAGGCTACCGTCTATTCCATTTTGTTGACCATCAGTTTCTCCCACCTGCTGAATGATACCATTCAATCGTTGATCCCATCGATTTACCCGATGGTCAAAAATAACTATCACCTGAGCTTTGCGCAGATCGGCCTCATCACCTTCACTTTCCAGCTGGCAGCATCGTTGCTGCAGCCATTCGTCGGTTTTTATACGGATAAGAAGCCGCAGCCTTTCTCGCTGGCGGTGGGGATGAGTATTTCACTCACGGGTCTCGTGGTGCTGGCATTGGCGCATCATTACTATGTCATTCTTGTCGCCGTGGGACTCATCGGTATAGGCTCCTCGGTCTTTCATCCCGAAGCATCGAAGGTGGCCTATATGGCCTCGGGCGGCAAGCGGGGCCTTGCCCAATCCATCTTCCAGGTTGGAGGTAATGCGGGTAGCGCTATTGGTCCGCTCCTTGCCGCGGTGATCATCGTTCCCTATGGGCAGGAAAACATACTTTGGTTCTCGTTGCTTGCCCTGCTGGCGATCATCGTTCTCTATAGGATCGGGAAATGGTACACGCAGAATACGCACCTGATAAGATCGAAGGTCCGTGCGGCAGGGGAGGTGGTGGAGAGCCGGCTCTCGAGGCGTAAGGTCTCCGGCGCCATATCCATTTTGCTGGTGCTTATTTTCTCCAAATATTTCTATCTCGCCAGTATGACGAGCTATTATACTTTTTTTCTCATCAGCAAATTTAACCTCAGCGTACAGAATGCGCAGTTGCATCTTTTCATCTTTCTTGCAGCTGTAGCGGCGGGCACGTTGCTCGGTGGACCGATCGGTGATAAGTTTGGCCGCAAGTATGTGATATGGTTTTCCATCCTGGGATGTGCGCCGTTCACATTGGTGTTGCCACATGTCCCGCTGTTCTATGTAACGCTTCTCAGCGTTTTCATTGGATTCATTCTTGCTTCTGCATTCTCTGCGATACTGGTGTATGCCCAGGAATTATTACCCGGCCGGATCGGCATGGTCTCGGGGCTCTTCTTCGGCTTTGCCTTCGGTATGGGTGGTATCGGTTCTGCAGTACTGGGTGTACTGGCAGATCATGTAGGGATTCAGAAAGTATTTATCATCTGTTCATACCTTCCGCTCATTGGGCTTTTGACGGGGTTCCTGCCGGATCTGAGTAGTAGGAAGCGAAGGGGGGCGAAATAAATTCGCTTGTAAAGCTGCTTCCAGGCAAATTTGGCTTGTGAGCATTCGAAACAGGCAACATCTTTGCGGCAGATCCTCAACTGGATGTCAACCGACCAAGGTAAATTATATCTGTAATACTCCAGCCCCAGGCGACCCTTGCCCCGCTGGGGCAAGGGTCGTTTTATATTGATGCACCGGAAATGTCCCGTTCAGATATAACCGAAAGCTAGCATGGAATTGTTTTACCCAAATTATTAAATGCCGATAGAAGGGATATACAAAAGGGGTGGGAAGTGTTTTTTTCACATGTTGCCCCGCTGGGGCAAGGGTCGCCTGGGTTTGTGGAGGTGCTACATGTTGCTCTCAGGGGCAAAGATCACCTGGACTTGTTGACCTGCTACAAACATGTTGCCCCTCTGGGGGGCGTTTATATTGATGCACGATAACGCCCAATTCTCCTGAGAAACCTAAGCCTTCCTTACTTCAACCCAAACCCAATCGACTTCAGATTAAATCCCCCCTCTCCAATATAGACCCTCAATACCTGCTTACCGGCCGGCAGATTGACATTTTTTATTTCCACCATTTGCCATTTCTTCAGGCCTTCCGTGTTGGGAACCTTAACGTCATTAGCAATAAAGTTCTGGCCAAGTTTCACGGATAAACTTCCGCCCTCTTTATCCGCAGCCACCAATAGCTGGATTGTATATTGTCCCTTCTTCAAAACATTTATCGAGTATTGCAACCATTCTCCCTTTTCAATATCACTCACATAATAGCTTTCATACCGCGCCGAATCCTTCCGGATATCGACGCCATCATTACGATAGACACGGCCACGGTTGCCGACATTCCTGGCCCGCTCGGCTGATCCTTCATTCGACGTGTCATTGTCCGAATAGGCAACTCCATTCTTACCGAGATCATAGTCCACCGCCTGCAGTACTGCACCGGGCTGGATATTATTCTTCCTGAAAGGCTTTGCCTGGTTGCTGAACGGCTGCCGTATCATTGCATCGATCACATCGCGGTGAATGATGTTCGTCTCGAATTTCGTATAGGTCGCCAATTCGAGCAAGCCGCTGTACACATCGCTTTCCTTCGGGGGCTTCTCC
>DATHKS010000085.1:0-3598 GCA_035488975.1 Chitinophagaceae bacterium
ATTGAGTCTTTGGACCAGTAGTAAATGACATATTTCAAAATTCGCAAAAAGGAACAATACAATGGCAGTATTGAATGAAGCCGTGAATAAACATAAGAAACTATCGCAATTAAAGCCCGGTCAAAAAGGAACAATTCTGAATTTCGAAAGCCAGGAGCTATATCTCAAACTAATGGAAATGGGATGCCTTCCAGGCGAGAGGATCTCTATAGAGCAGGTCGCACCTTTGGGGGATCCGATCTCCGTTCGCGTGGCCGGCTATGTGCTGAGCCTCCGACTGGATGAGGCCGAGCATATTATTGTTGATATAATTAATTGAGTTTCAATAGAATAGATGAATATTGGATTGTATTTTGGATCATTTAACCCGGTTCATAATGGACATCTCATTATTGCCAATGAGCTGCTCAACGACTCGGCAATCGAGAAAATCTGGTTCATCGTCTCTCCCCAAAATCCTTTCAAAGCCAATTCTACTCTACTCAATGAGTACAGCCGGCTTCATCTCATGAAGCTTGCAACAGAAGACGATCCCCGTATCCGTATCTCGGATATAGAATTTAGCCTCCCCCGCCCTTCTTATACAGCAGTCACATTAGTTCACCTGCAGGAAAAATATCCCGAGCATGAGTTTTCCATTATCATGGGAAGCGACAGTTTTCAGAATCTGCATAAATGGAAGAATTTCGAATCGATCATAAAACATCACAGCATTTTTGTTTATCCCCGTCCGGGGTTTGCTATAAGCAATGAACTTGGCGCGAAGCTGGTTCAGGTCAGCGCCCCCCTCCTCGAAATTTCGTCAACCCGCATCCGTCAGTTGATCAGGGATGGTAAGTCGATCCGATACATGGTTCCGGAAAAAGTAAGAGAGGAAATAGAAAAGGGTCATTATTACAGGAAATAAGATCTACTCAGAAAAAGTATCCAAGTAATAAACAGGCCGTGACTATCACGGGAGATGGAATTCGTGTATAGCAGAGGAAGAAGAAGGTACTTAAGATTACCGTAAGGTTAAGCGCGCTGATGGTCTTCGGTTCGATGAGTGAGATATCTTTCAGGATATATAGTGTAGAACCGATCATGATCCCAACAACGGCGGCATTCACGCCTTCAAGCGACCGGTATACGGCGGCATATTTTTTTAAGTTGTTCCATATTGGGAAAAAGAAAAGCACGAGCAGCGCACTCGGCAGGAAGATGCCGATGGTGGCAATGATACATCCCAATACCTGCATCTTGGTTCCCATATCTTTAAGGGCCATGCCTCCGGCAAATGAGGCGATCGAGAAGACGGGCCCTGGCGTGGCTCTCACAATGCCCATGCCCGTGTACATATCATCCTTATCTATCTGCACCACACTGGGATCTTTTTGTTTTACCGCCTCCGGGCGTATGCTGAATTGCTCGTACATGATCGGCATCAAAACCTGTCCGCCGCCAAAAACGAAACTTCCCATACGATAGGTATTCTCGAAGAGATTGATCGGTTTCCTGTTTGGCCAATTATGCGTCTTCGCTCTTTCACTTATGATTCCGGCCGCGATGAAAATGATGCCGAACATCCAGAAGTTCCACCATTTAATTTTCCTGGGCTTCTCCTCCACCTGGGGAATACGTTTCTTACTCAGGTTAGTGGCGAGGCCGCCAATAACAATCACCAATGGAAAGATGACGGGTAGTTTAAAGAAAAAGAAAGTGGCGAATGTGCTCACCAGCATTATAGCCCATGTGATGGTATTCTTGATAGCATGGGGGAAGGCGCTGAAACAGGCATAGACAAGAAAGCCAGCCGCCATTGGGGGAATGAACTTGAAGATATCCGAGTTCAATGCCTTACGATCTATATAATGAAGCAGGAAGGAAAGGGCTCCCATGAATATGCTGGCCGGAAGTATCCACACAATCAATGTCAATACCGCCAATGGTACGCCACCTCTTTTATATCCAATGAGTGTTAATGTCTGTGTGGAGGAAGCGCCGGGCAGCAACTGGCAAAAAGCATTGTACTCCATCAATTCCTGCTCCGTGATATAATTCGTTTGCCGGACAAATGTTTTCATCATCATGGCAATATGCGCCTGTGGCCCACCGAATGCGGTGACACTGTGTAGGAGCACAGCTTTGAGGAAAGAAAAATGGCGAAACGGCATCAGGGCGTTTATAAGAGTGTGCTAATACAAATTTTATAGAGGATTTATTCTTTCGTTTGAAGTTAACGATTAATGCCATTTTATGGTACATTCATAAAAACTTTCTGATGAGAAGACTTATCGCTGCAATGGCAGTACTCTTTACTTCTTTGACATCCCATAGCCAGTTAAAAGAAAAGATCGCCACGGCAGTTGATAAGATAGAAGCGAAATGCATAACCTGGAGAACCCAGATACATGAGCACCCGGAGTTGGGCAACCGGGAATTCAAGACCGCCAAGCTTGTAGCCGATCATTTAAGGAGCCTGGGTATCGAGGTAAGGGAAGGCGTGGCGAAGACCGGCGTTGTCGGTATCCTGAAAGGAGGCAAGCCCGGGCCCTGCATAGCACTGCGGGCCGACATGGACGGGTTGCCGTTGACGGAGCGGGTAAGTGTTCCATTTGCCTCGAAGGAAAGGACCACTTATAATGGACAGGAAGTTGGCGTCATGCATGCATGCGGTCACGACACACATGTGGCAATGCTCATGAGTGTTGCAGAAGTTCTGTCGGGCATCAGGTCCGAGATAAAAGGCACAGTGAAATTCATCTTCCAGCCCGCTGAAGAAGGGCCACCGAACGGAGAAGAAGGTGGCGCCTCGATTATGGTGAGAGAGGGTGTAATGGATAACCCCAAGGTAGAAGCCATATTCGGTCTACATATCGAATCGGCAATAGAGGTGGGCACCATTGAATACAAACCAGGTGCTTTCATGGCGGCAGCCGATCAGTTTTCCATACTGGTGAAGGGTAAAGGAAGTCATGGCTCACAACCGTGGTTGGGAACAGATCCCATAGCGGTCTCCGCCCAGATAATTGAAGGGATACAGACCATCGTGAGCCGCGAATCGGCACTCACGACGGGACCAGTTATCATTACCGTTGGCCATATCAATAGCGGTGTTCGCTGGAATATTATTCCCGATGATTGCCTGATGGAAGGGACCATCCGCACATTCGACAACAAGATGCAGCAGCAGGTCCATGAGAAGCTAAAGCTCAAGGCCGAGAAAATAGCAGAATCTGCAGGCGCCACGGCCACCGTAAAGATCGACACCAAGACCCTTGTTACCTACAACGACCCGGCGCTGGTGAAGAAGATGCTTCCTTCGTTGCAGGCCGCTATCGGCAGCACCAACGTAAAAGAAAGGGAATGGGTAACCGGCGCCGAGGATTTCTCTTACTACGGCACAAAGGCTCCTGCGTTTTTCTTTTATCTTGGAGGGATGCCAAAAGGAAACGACCCCGCGAAGGCGCCGCCGCATCATACGGCGGACTTCTATGTCGATAATAGCGGGATGAAGACAGGCATCAAAGCCTTCTGTCAACTAGTAACCGATTATTTAGGGATGAAATAAATTTCAGCATGAAACATTTTTTTACTGTTGTAATGTTTTGCCTGGCGA
>DATHKS010000086.1:0-4512 GCA_035488975.1 Chitinophagaceae bacterium
ATTTGGATGGCCGGCGGCGGCGTAAAGCCGGGAGTGTATGGAGAAACGGACGACTTCGGGTACAATATCACAAAGGATCCCGTACACGTGCATGATTTTCATGCGACAGTCCTGCACCTGATGGGTCTCAACCATGAGCAACTGACCTATAAACATCTTGGCCGCCGCTATCGCCTGACCGATGTGGCGGGAAAGGTCGTCAACGGACTGATCGCATAACTTTCTGAAGAATTAAAGGACAGGCCGGTAAATAATATACAAAGCTTGCTTGCATATGAACCGTAAACAATTCCTGACACAATCATCACTCGCCGCCGCGGGGATCTGGTGTGCACCCTCGCTATTGACCTCATTGCGGGGTGACGAGATCATACTTGGACACAATAATAAGCGGTATCGTATCAACACATCCTGGAGTACGCTTGACGCTGCGCAGTACCCGGTGAAGGATTGCCATGAAATGGTACAGGACAAACTGGGCCGTATCTTATTATTGACAAATGAAACGAAGAACAACGTCATCATCTACGATAAGAATGGAAAATTGCTGGACAGCTGGGGACATGAGTATCCCGGCGCGCATGGCCTGACATTGTTCAATGAGAATGGGGAAGATGTGCTGTTCATTTGCGATAACAATCGACACCAGGTGATCAAGACGACCATTACAGGCAAGGTCCTGCTGACACTGAATTATCCAAAGGAGACCGGCGAGTACACGAAAGAAGAGGAATATATTCCAACCGAAACGATCATCGCTCCTAACGGTGACATCTATGTTGTGGACGGATACGGCAAGGACTTCGTGATCCAATACGACCTGAAGGGAACCTACATACGGCATTTTGGCGGAAGGGGCGAAGGAGATAAACACATTTTAAATGCACACGGGATTTGCATCGACAACCGCGATCCCGGTAAACCATGTCTCATCGTAACTTCCAGGGTACAGAACGCCTTCAAGCGATATAACTTCGACGGCACCTATATCGATACCATTCCTTTGCCGGGCGCTTGGGTGTGCAGGCCGGTGATCAAGGGAAATTATTTGTATGTCGCGGTATTGCAGAGCAACTCGAGGATAGACGAGAAGTCGGGGTTCGTGCTCATACTCGACAAGAACTATCGTGTGGTGGCCAACCTGGGAGGGAATCTTCCTACCTACACCGGATCGACGCCGCAGGAAATGTACCAGACCGTGAAAGTATTTCAATATCCCCATGACGTCTGCATCGACGACGAGGAGAATCTTTATATAGCGCAATGGAATTCCGGGCATGTGTATCCCTATAAACTTTCTCCCGTATGAGAGCAAGGTTTATGGTCTTCTTTATTTTTATTTACACGATGAATAATGGACAGCCCGTCTTTCAACTGGCCCCGCCCACGCTAAAGTATTCAACGGTCTTCCTGACTGCCTCACCGGTGCCGGTGGAAATGATATTCAATCAACCCGGGGCGGCGATTCATTATACAATGAATGGAAAGGAGTCGGCCACTACGGATCCGATTTATCATTCGCCCGTCCTGATTCGTAAGAAGACGATCCTGAAAGTAAAGACGATGGGAAAGGATTTCCTTTCATCGGAAACCGTGACGGTGAGTTTTGTCCCTGCGGGAAAAGCCATTAAAAAAATCATCTATTCTCCGCCTCATGAGAGCTATGCGAACAGCAGGCCGGACATTCTCAATGATGATACGGGTGGCTCCACCAATTACCGCAAGAACTGGCTCGGCTTTGAACGGGACACCGCGCAGATCGACATTGAATTGGGAAAAAAAGAAACGGTGCGATCCGTCATGCTCGACCTCTTGCAGGACGAAGGGAGCTGGATCTTTCTTCCCACCCGGATAGAGATGTCCTACTTCGATGATCGCAGCAACTCATGGAAGCCGACGGGCAACCGTGTACTCGTGGCAGATAAGCCGTCGCCCAAACAAACTGTGCAGGAGGAAATGAAGCTGCCCATGGGTGTACAGGCAGATAAGTTGCGACTGGTTTTGTTATCGGTGAAGAGAATACCCGACTGGCATGCGGGCAGAGGCAATCATGGCTGGCTGTTCATCGATGAAATAAAAGTATATTGATACCGGATGAATTGCCATAACGCGATCATTTTAACCATTACCAACTAGCTTAAGAACGACTTCATGCAAAGGTGGAAAAACAGTTTTTTCAATGTCTCGTTAGCCCTGAATTGCCTGCTCATCTTCCTGTTCATATTCGAAGGCAGGCTCTCCCTCCCAACCTGGCTACAGGTTGCCGGGCGGATGCATCCGCTGATATTGCATTTTCCCGTCGTACTTATCATACTCTATTCAATTCTCATTTTGTTTCTGCCGGCTAAAAGATTGAAGGCCGAGGAACCCTATAGCCAGATCACCGACCTGTTATTGTTACTCGCTTCGCTAAGTGCCGTGATCACCGCGCTCATGGGTATCTTCCTGTCGAGAGAGCCGGGTTATGATCCCGAAGCATTGCAATGGCATAAATGGGCAGGCATCTCACTATCGCTGTTTACGCTCGCCGCCTATTACTTCCGCAACAGACTACAGGGAGGAAAGCTGCAGTCGTCGGTGACAGCCATTCTTGCGATCTTCCTCGTCATTTTTACCGGACACCAGGGAGCGGGCATAACGCATGGTCAGAATTTCCTCCTCGCCCCGATGATGCCGGAGAAGAAACAACCCGTTATTCCCTTCGAGGAGGCGGAAGTATTTGCGCATATGGTTCGTCCCATACTGGAGGCGAGATGCTTCACCTGTCACAATGAAAAAAAGGCGAAGGGAGAACTCGTAATGGAGACGGAGGCATTGCTTCTTAAAGGAGGAAAGAGTGGCGTGCTCTGGGATACGGCTGCAGGCGATCTCGGCTTATTGTTACGGCGTGTGCACCTTGGCCTGGAAGAGAAGAAACACATGCCGCCACAGGGAAAGACACAATTAACCGAGGAGGAAATAGAGATACTGACACTGTGGATCAGGAAGGGCGCCGATTTCAAAATGAAGGCCATCAACCTTCCTGAGAAGGATACGTTACGGCAGCTGGCGGAACATATGTTCATTCCCTCCGGTGATCCCGGCTACGACTTCGAGGCGGCAGATGAGGGAGTGGTGAAGAAATTGAATACATCCAACCGCATCGTGACGGAGGAATCGCTCAATTCACCCGCACTGATCGTGAGCTTTTTCAATAGCCAGTTATACGAACCTGGACAATTGAAGGATCTTGCAGTGGTAAAAAAACAAATTGTATCGCTTGATCTTTCCAAGATGCCGGTAAAAGATGCCGACATGAAGATCATAGGCGATATGGAAAATCTCAGGGTCCTCAATCTCAACTTCACTTCCATCACCGGCGCTTCTCTCATTGAATTAAAACAATTGAAGTTTCTGCATTCATTGTCCCTTGCGGGAACACAGGTCAATGCTGAGCAATTAAAGACACTGGCCGGATTACCTAAGCTGAAGAATGTATATGCCTGGAACATTCCCGTGGACGGATCGGTCATGGATAAGATAAGGACCGATCTGAAGAACATTTATTTCGATACAGGCTTCAAGGGAGATGCGATCGTGATGAAGCTCTCACCACCGGCCATTCAAAACGAGGCAATGATCATCACCCATCCCGTTCAGTTGCAATTGAAACACTATATACGCGGTGCAACCATCCGGTACACGGTGGATGGGAGTAAACCGGATAGCATTCGTTCACCGGAATACAAGAGCGGGCAACTCATCACGGGGAATACATTGGTCAGGGCAAAGGCCTACAAGCCCGGTTGGATAAGCAGCGATATTGTAGAAGCGAATTTCTATAAGAGCACCTACCGGCCTGATACGATGATCTTCATTACTCCGCCCGATCCTGTATTCAAAGGCAGCAGTACATTACTTTCCGATCTCGAAACCGGGGAACCGAATTTCCGGAATGGCGGCTGGATGGGCTGGAGAAAAAATAAAATGGAGACTTTACTTCATTTTAACAAGCAGGTGAAAGTCCAGAGCGTAACACTCAGTACAATATTGGATATCGGTGCTTATATACTCCCCCCGGCGTCCATTGAGGTATGGGGCGGCAATGGCGCCGAAAAAATGATACTCCTGGGAAAATTAATTCCTCAACAACCCACAAAGCCTGGACCGGGAGGAAGCCGCAGCCTCGAACTATCCTTTACTCCCACGGATGTGAGCTATATTAAAATAGTTGCCATCCCGGTTGCGAAATTGCCTAAGTGGCATGCGGGCAAGGGGGAGAAGGGGTGGGTGTTTATTGATGAAATCTTGATTAATTAGATAATTAGCCAATGTGCCAATATGCCAATTGCTGGCGTGTTAGTCGAAACTCCTGTCGTATTCAATCCAGCGCGAGTATGCTTAAATAAGTGTGTCAATTTAAAATTAATTAAATTGATACATCATGGAAGACAAAAAATTTGATTTTGAAGCTTTTGTGAAGCAGGCTGGCGAGCAACTACGCGCTGGCAAGGGCCTCTCCGGTCCTGATGG
>DATHKS010000087.1:0-3012 GCA_035488975.1 Chitinophagaceae bacterium
TGTCCACCCCTCCATTAATTTTTCAATCAAAAGGGTATCGTTCCAACATCCCCAAGGCGATAATTGCTTGTGTGCAGGAGTCAATTCTTTCACCAATTGGCGATGCCAAGTCTGAGTGTCAATGATATACCAGCCCAAAAATACGCCTCGTACGTTGTTTTCTTCCCGCATGTATGCAGGTTTAACAAAATCCTGTATATCACAATGGCCGGCATATTTAACTATCTTTCTACGGAAAGCCGCTGACAAAGGGAAAAAGACCATGAATCTTTCGTTCGAAGCAGCTATCTTGCACAAATCAACTGATCCTCCGGTATAAAGGCCCGACAATACTCGAATGAGGCTTCCAATGGTCTTGTCACTATAAACATAATGCAAGTAAGCATTGCCTTTGGGAGTACTGATTTCGAAAATATCACCCATTTTAATCTTTGTCATTAAAAATTTAGTTTTTGCATTATCTCTCAGAACAAGCTAGTTCATCGACATTCGATCGATGGTGATTTTGAACTGTTTGCCAGTTATGAGGAAGCAGTTCTGCTATCTTGTTGATAGATTGAAAAGAGATTCGGGTAAGTACATCTTTTAGCCAGTCAAAAGGATTGACGCCATGCAATTTGCAGGTACCCAGGAGTGAATAGAGCATGGCACTCCGCTGGGCGGCTTCGTGGCTACCGGCGAATAGGTAATTTTTTCTGCCGATGGCAACCGGGCGGACGGCCCGTTCGACGGGGTTGTTGTCGATATTTAATTTCCCGTCAGTGGTATAGATCATTAATTGCTCCCACCTTTCAATGCTGTATGCCAGGGCTTTGCCGATGGCGCTCTTGGGCAGTACTTCCACGTAAGCCTGCCGCATCCATTTGCCAAGGGATTCAAGGATCGGTACAGCTTCCTGCTGGCGTAGTTTTAGTACATCTAAGTCACTCAACTGTTCTTCGGTCGCCTTTCGCTCAATAGCATATAATTGCTGGATCTGCTCCAGGGCGTAGCACGAACGCACGGCATCATTTTGTTCTGCTTCAATAAATTTCCTGCGGGCATGCGCCATACAATGCATTAAGGTCACATCCTTTTGCTCTTTAAAGATATTGTAGGCAGCGTATCCGTCCGTCTGTAAATGGCCCTGGAAGTTTTTTAGTATTTCCGATGGTCCCTCCCTGCCACGACCCGGCTGGTAATCGAACAGGACCGTGTCCTGCAGGCTGTTATGATAGACCCAGAAGTAGCCACGGTGCGTTTCCCCTTTCTTATCCTTATCAAGGACCTTGATCGGGGTCTCATCGGCATGTAAATAATTGCTGGCCAGGACTTTCTTTTGCAGGGCGTCATATAATGGCGTGATCAGTTTGCAGGTATTGCTTACCCAATCGCTAATGGTACTGTAAGGGATATTGATCTTCTCGCGGCTAAAGCGTTGCTGCTGGCGATGCAGCGGTAAATGGTCGACATATTTGTCAATAACGATCTGTGCCAGCAGGCCAGGCCCCGCTATGGCTTTCGGCAGGGGCCGATCCGGCATCGGGGCAATCAGGATGGTCATGTTATCGGCACTGACATATTTTGGACGGATAAACTGGTTTACATAGAGTTTTCCCGGCTGGTATTCCAGTTCTTCGGTGACTTCCCGGCCTATCTCACGGCATCCCTCTTTTCCATCTACATCTATGAGGATTTCTTTTCGCTCCAAATGCTCGGGCAGCTTCATTCGGCCCTGGTGAGCAGTGGCAGGATTTGGCGCAGCAGCCGGTGTGCGCGTATATTCGATCTTATTAGCCTTGATCAGCGAAGTAGCAGCAACTTGCGCGGCGGATAACCCCATCGTCAGTTGAGCAGGATCTGGCGCGCCACCCGGGATAAAGCGTTCTTGCTTAGCGCCAAAGATCATCTTTTTTAGCTGGTCCAGTTCATGGCGCAACTGGAAAACAACCAGCTGTTGCTGTTCAAAGAGTGTCTTGTAATCGATATGTTCTGTTATCTCTGCCATGAGCATTGCAAATGTACTACAATGCAGTCATAGCCTAGCTTTACAGCACGTCGTTATTCACAATTTTAGCCCTATGTTGATATCTTTTTCGTCTTCTGACATGGCGTAGCGATATTCCTTTCAACAGTAATAATAACTGATCGGCTTCTATGTAAACAGCCGCCTGCCCGTCACTGCCGGTAGGTAATTCATAAGTTCCTTTTTCCAATCGTTTATGATACAAAGAAAAACCATCACCTTCCCAAAGCAACAGCTTTACCTGGTTACGGCGCCGGTTCAGGAAAATGAAGATAGCCGTGCTTAGCGGATCTTTCTTTAATTCATGCTGGACGATACCTGACAGGCCATCAAAACTCTTTCGCATGTTGACAGGGGTTCGATAGAGGTAATACCGGCAGGATGCTGACAGGTGTAGCACGGCCTAAAACAGAAGGCTTTTCAAATAATGGACCATTACAGGCTCCCGGAATAAAATCTTCGTTCCATCGGTAAAAACCACTTCGCAGCTTGCAACTGCTTCGGGCTTAACAGACAGTTTGACGAAGGAACTGTCATTACCCGGTTTCGGATGTTCCTCCCGGTATACCCGGTACCAATAATGAAAAATATGATACGCAATGTCTTGCTGCCTGCACCACTCCTTTTGAGAAAGGTCACTCTTCTGCCAGGAGTCTATGCTTGCAAACATCTGCTCCCGGACTGATTCATTTTTTGCCATGACTGTTTTCTTGCAAAACTATTCTGTCCCCACATCTCCGACAAGAGGCAGTTCACCGCGGGGTTACGTTGATTCAGCAGTTTCATATAGCTCCCTTCCGTTTTGGCCATGATGATCGTTTCGATAAGCCGGTTCATATTGAAGTAGCGGGTTTTGATGCCCATCAGACAGGCCTGGTGCCCCAGTGCACAGGCCGCAAAACTCTTCCAGCAACCGGTCGGACCGGTGATCAGGATGTTTTCCCCAGCCCGGATATAATGGCCTTCCAGCAGACTGCTCCAGGAAGCCTTACTTAGATTCCGCTCCG
>DATHKS010000088.1:0-3833 GCA_035488975.1 Chitinophagaceae bacterium
AAATGAAAAGGCGAAGGAGTTGTTAGCCGCAGGTGCCATAGGGAAATTGAACTATGCCGAGGGATTCTGGGCAAGGAATTCACCCGGTGGCGCATGGCAATACACGATACCACCGGATGGCTCGGACAAGACCGTTGATTGGAAACGTTTTCTTAATAAATATCCCGACAGGCCATTCGATGCCAAGCGATTCTTCCGCTGGCGTTGTTACAAGGACTATGGCACCGGCGTATCGGGAGATCTCTTCGTTCATCTTTTTTCCAGTCTTCACTTCATCACCAACTCGAAGGGCCCGCAGAAGATCATGGCCATGGGCGGTCTCCGGTATTGGAAGGACGGAAGAGAAGTGCCGGATATCCTGATGGGCATGTTCGACTATGGCGAGACGCCCGAGCATCCCGCCTTCAATCTTTCCCTGCGGGTGAATTTCGTCGATGGAACAGCGGACAGCACCTATCTCCGCCTCGTAGGCAACGAGGGAAGCATGAATGTAGAATGGGATAAGGTTACGCTGACGCGAAACAAGGCATACGCGGCCACCGACGATCCCCTGCTGGCGACGAAACTCAACAAGGATAACGTTGCTTCCTCTTATGAGCGCAAAAAAATGCTACCGCCGGATACAACCGTATTCAAGGCAGAAGATGGATACAAGGGTGCGCACTACGATCACTTCTATCACTTCTTCACTGCAATACGCGAGAAGAAACTTTCGGTGGAGGATGCATTATTCGGGTACCGTGCCGCTGCACCCGCCTTACTTTGCAACGATAGTTATTTCACCGACAAACCGGTGAAATGGGATCCGGAGAAATTGAAATTGGTTTGATCGTTTGTCAACAGAAATAATAACACAGCATAAAATGAAGTGATAATGAAGAAATTCTTTTTAGCAATTACCCTGATAATTTTCACCATGGGCCTTTTTTCATTTTACCAGCAGAAAGACAATACACTGACCGCCGCAGAGAAGAAGGAAGGCTGGCAGTTGCTGTTCGATGGAAAGACGCTGGATGGCTGGCGCATGTATCAAAACAAAGCGGCGGACTGTTGGGGCGTCAAGAATGGGGAGATGTATTGCAAGGGAAGCAGCACCGATAAGACTGACCTGCGCGCGGATATAATCA
This sequence comes from Chitinophagaceae bacterium, assembly GCA_035488975.1. Lineage (GTDB taxonomy): Bacteria > Bacteroidota > Bacteroidia > Chitinophagales > Chitinophagaceae > DATHKS01. The sequence continues at coordinate 1,128 of DATHKS010000088.1, forward strand.
CGAAGCAACCGTATGAGAATTTCGAGCTCATCGTGGAATGGAAGATAGCGGCGGCGGGCAATAGCGGCATCATGTACCATGTTACGGAAGACAACAAGGCGGCATATGAAAGCGGTCCGGAATACCAGCTGATAGATGATGAGGGATTCCCGGAAAAATTACAGGACTGGCAGAAGACCGGCGCCGACTATGCGATGTACACGACCAGTTCAAGGCCTACCAAGCCCATCGGCGAGTACAACATTACGAAGATCGTTGTCAACGGCGCACATCGGGAACATTGGCTCAACGGAGTCAAGGTCCTCGAATTCGAAGCGTGGACTGACGACTGGAAGCAACGCAAGGCAACGGGCAAATGGAAGGACGAACCCAACTACGGAATAGCTAAGACAGGATATATATGTCTTCAGGATCATGGAAGCGGGGTGTGGTTTAAGAATATAAAATTGAGAAAGCTGTAAGAACAATTTGACAACCTGCCTGCCGGTAGGCAGGTTTGGTAATTTGATAATTAGCCAATTGGGCGTGATGAATGAAGAATCTTGTGGTCTTTGTGTGAATTCCTTTGTGTTCCTTGTGTTTTTTTCAAAAAAAAATCAGGAACGACAATACGTAGTTCACCAGTTTTGAATTTTGCATTTTGACTTTTGAATTTCTGCATTTATACTATGACACAAAAAGAACTAAACAACCAGCGGTTATTGAAAGAAGCGGAGGACACCGTGCGCCGCATGCACACACGCCGTCACTTTCTCAAAGAAAGTGCGATGGGCCTGGGTGCATTAGCGATGGGATCATTGATCGGCGGCTGTGGGGAGAGCTCATGCACGGCAGGTGCATTGACTGCCTTCGATCCCGTACACCCGTTATTGCCGAAGGCGCCACCATTTCCCGGCAAGGCAAAGAGTGTGATCTACCTGCATATGGCGGGCGCACCATCGCAGTTGGAGCTGTTCGACTACAAGCCGGAGCTTATGAAGATGGATGGCCAGGATTGTCCGCCGTCGCTATTGGCGGGAAAACAATTTGCGTTCATTACAGGCGTTCCGAAAATGTTAGGGCCGCAGGCGAAATTCTCGCAGCATGGACAAAGCGGCGCCTGGATAAGCGAGAACCTTCCGCACTTATCGACCGTGGCAGATGAGATAACTTTTTTAAAGGCCGTCAAGACCGATCAGTTCAACCACGCGCCTGCGCAATTGCTCATGCATACCGGCGCTCCGCGACTTGGCCGGCCGAGCATGGGAAGTTGGGTGACCTACGGACTGGGTACGGAAAATCAAAACCTGCCGGGTTTCGTTGTGCTCACGAGTGGCGGGAGTTTCCCCGATGCGGGAAAAAGCGTGTGGGGCAGCGGGTTCCTTCCTTCCGTTTACCAGGGCGTACAGTGCAGGAGTGAGGGCGATCCGGTGTTGTTCATCAATGACCCGAAGGGAATGAGCCGCGATCTGCGCAAGGCATCGATAGAGGCAATCAATAAGGCTAACCTGGAAGAATACGATGAGTATAACGATCCCGAGATCCTCTCGCGTATTTCCCAATACGAGATGGCGTACCGCATGCAGATCACGGCGCCCGGGGTAATGAATATCGAGGACGAGCCGGCATACATCCACGAGATGTATGGTACAAAACCCGGTGAGGCCTGTTTTGCGAATAATGTCTTGCTCGCGAGAAAATTGGTCGAGAAGGGCGTGCGTTACGTGCAGCTGTTCGACTGGGGATGGGATGCACATGGTGATAACCCAAGCAATGCATTGAACATTGGCATTATCAATAAATACCGCAGCGTGGATAAATGTATCACCGCCTTATTGCTCGATCTGAAGCAACGTGGGTTGCTGGAAGAAACACTCGTGGTATGGGGAGGAGAATTCGGACGCACACCTATGATGGAAAACCGGAATGGTGCGCAGAATCCTTTCAAGGGAAGGGATCATCATACCGAGGCATTCACAATATGGATGGCGGGAGGAGGAATAAAGAAAGGATTCTCCTATGGCGAAACGGACGAGATCGGTTATCATGGTATCAGTGGAAAGGTAGAGGCGTACGATATTCAGGCAACCATATTGAATCAACTGGGCTTCGATCATGAGCAATTCACCTATCCATTCCAGGGAAGGCCGTTCCGGCTGACCGATGTGGCGGGAAAGGTGATACATGAGATAATTGCCTAGGTCAATGTGCCAATGTGCAAACTCGAAAATGTGCCAATTAGCGTGTTATTCCAGTCCGTTTCCGATCTTCCAATAGGATTATAATAGTTCTGTTGCAATTCACGACGACTGTGCCCGCCGAAGCCTCAGCGTAGGCGGGTTCACGGACCTCATCATTCATTTATCTAGCCATTATGTCCTCTCGCCGAACATTCATTCAAACCACCACCACTGCCACTACCGCTTTGCTAATGTCTTCGCTGGATAGCTTTGCGATCATGCAAACGCCTGCAGTAAGCAAACCCGGATTCGAATTGAAAATACTCGCTACCAATTGGGGCTTCACCGGAACGATCAACCAGTTTTGCGAAGCCGTCAAAAAGGAGGGATACGATGGAATCGAGATATGGTGGCCCAATGATAAACCGGCACAGGAGGAATTATTCGCCGCATTGAAGTTACATTCACTCGATGTGGGTTTTCTCTGCGGAGGCTCACAGCCCAATTGGAAGGAACACCTCGATTATTTTAAGAAGGCCACAACGGC